>NZ_RZRQ01000354.1:0-5636 GCF_003997785.1 Mesorhizobium sp. M7D.F.Ca.US.004.01.2.1
GTTCGGTGAGGGGATCGCCGATGTCGTCGAGTTCACGCAGCGGCGCCAGCCAGGTGTCGAGCAGGCGCTGCATCAGCGTCTCGTGGATGTCTTCCTTGCGGCGGAAATAATAGAGCAGGTTGGGCTTCGACATGCCGGCGGCTTCGGCGATCTGGTCGATGGTCGAGCCGCGAAAGCCGTTGGTGGAGAAGACCTCAAGCGCCGCCTCCAGGATCAGTTCGCGCTTTTCCTGTTGGATGCGGGTGCGGCGAGGGTGGTCCGTGCCGGTGGTCACCGTTGCCAGCCCTCGCGTTGAGGGTCATCTGGACCAATTCTCTGGACCAGTTTTTCCCTAGCCTGTGGAACGCACTTCAGGTGCCGCATTTCCGCTAGTAATCCCTTGACCGCCGACAGGGCGGTGCTAACGTTTGTCCAATCGGTCAAAAATTTGCGTAGCATGAAAACGCAGCAAAGACCAAGCGTTGGGCGCACCGAAACAGTTTACAAGGGGAAGTCTTGGTCATGTCCAACCGGCTGAAAGTCACGCCGAACGATCTCAGTGCATTCTGGATGCCGTTCACGGCAAACCGGCAGTTCAAGCAGGCGCCGCGCATGATGGTGTCCGCCAAGGACATGCATTACACGACCAGCGACGGCCGCAAGGTTCTCGATGGCACCGCCGGACTCTGGTGCGTCAATGCTGGCCACTGCCGTCCGAAGATCACCGAGGCGATCCAGCACCAGGCCGCCGAGCTCGACTATGCGCCGGCCTTCCAGATGGGCCATCCGATCGTGTTCGAACTGGCCAACCGCCTGGTCGATCTCGCGCCCAAGGGCATGGACCATGTCTTCTTCACCAATTCCGGCTCGGAATCGGTCGAAACCGCGCTCAAGATGGCGATCGCCTATCACCGCGTGAAGGGCGAGGGCTCCCGCACTCGCCTGATCGGCCGCGAGCGCGGCTATCACGGCGTCAATTTCGGCGGCATCTCGGTCGGCGGCATCGTCACCAACCGCAAGATGTTCGGCACGCTGCTCGGCGGCGTCGACCATATGCCGCACACGCATCTGCCGGAAAAGAACGCCTTCACCAAGGGCGTGCCGGAGCATGGCGCGGAACTCGCCAACGAACTGGAGCGCATCGTCGCCCTGCATGACGCCTCGACCATCGCCGCCGTCATCGTCGAGCCGGTCGCCGGCTCCACCGGGGTCATCCTGCCGCCGAAGGGCTATCTGCAGAAGCTGCGTGAGATCTGCACCAAGCACGGCATCCTGTTGATCTTCGACGAGGTCATCACCGGTTTCGGCCGCCTCGGCACGCCGTTCGCAGCCGATTATTTCGGCGTCACGCCCGACATCATGACCACCGCCAAGGGCGTCTCCAACGGCGTCATCCCGATGGGCGCGGTGTTCGTGAAGAAGGAAATCCACGACGCCTTCATGACCGGCCCCGAGCACATGATAGAGTTCTTCCACGGCTATACCTATTCGGGCAATCCGATCGCCTGCGCAGCCGCACTCGGCACGCTCGACACCTACAAGGAAGAGGGCCTGCTGACCCGTGGCGAGGAGTTGGCGCCCTACTGGGAAGACGCACTGCATTCGCTGAAAGGCGAGCCGAACGTCATCGACATCAGGAACATCGGCCTGATCGGTGCGATCGAGCTGGCGCCGATTGCCGGCCAGCCGACCAAGCGGGCCTTCTCGGCTTTCGTCAAGGCGTTCGAGCGCGGCGCGCTTATCCGCACCACCGGTGACATCATCGCGCTGTCGCCGCCGCTGATCATCACCAAGGGCCAGATCAACGAATTGATCGACCGTGTGCGCGATGTGCTGAGGTCGATAGACTAAATCTGCTTTGCCTGGACGGGTGGCGGCGGGAACCGCCGCCCGACCAGTATATGAAATGAGAGGACTTTGAATGGCCGCACCCGGCGAGAATCTGCGAATCAATTCAGACCGTTTGTGGGATTCCATCATGGAAATGGCGAAGATCGGCCCCGGCATTGCCGGCGGCAACAATCGCCAGACCGTGACCGACGAGGATGGTGAGGGCCGGCACCTGTTCAAGCGCTGGTGCGATGCGGCCGGGCTCGAAATGGGCGTCGACGAAATGGGCACGATGTTTGCCCGCCGCGAAGGCACCGACCCCAGCCTGCCGCCGGTGTATGTCGGCAGCCATCTCGATACGCAGCCGACCGGTGGCAAATATGACGGCGTGCTTGGCGTGCTGGGCGGGCTTGAAGTGGTGCGGTCGCTTAATGATCTCGGCATCAAGACCAAACATCCGATCGTCGTCACCAACTGGACGAACGAGGAAGGCGCGCGCTTCGCGCCGGCGATGATGGCGTCCGGTGTGTTCGCCGGCGTGCTCGAGCAGGCCGATGTCTACGGGCATGTCGACAAGCAGGGCAAGAAATTCGGCGAAGAGCTCGAGCGCATCGGCTGGAAAGGCAGCGAGAAGGTCGGCGATCGCAAGATCCACGCCTTCTTCGAACTGCATATCGAACAGGGACCGATCCTCGAGGACGAGGGCATCGACATCGGCGTCGTCACCCACGGCCAGGGCCTGAAATGGCTACAGGTGACGCTGACCGGCAAGGAAGCGCATACCGGCTCGACGCCGATGCCGAAGCGCCGCAATGCCGGGCTCGGCATGGCGCGGGTGATCGAACTGGTGCACGAGATCGCCATGGACTACCAGCCCGACGCCGTCGGCGCGGTCGGCCACATGGAGGTGTTTCCCAACTCGCGCAACATCATCGCCGGCCGCACCGTCTTCACCATCGACATCCGCTCGCCGGAAAAGGAAGTGCTGGACGCCATGGACGGCCGCATCCGCGAAGGCATCGACACGATCTGCGAAGCGCTCGACATCCGGTACGAGATCGAGCAGGTCGGTGCTTTCGACCCGGTCACCTTCGATGCCGGCTGCGTCAAGGCGATTCGCGACGCTGCCGAACGCCTCGGCTATTCCCATCGCAACATCGTCTCCGGCGCCGGCCACGACGCCTGCTGGATCAACCGCGTTGCGCCCACCGCGATGGTGATGTGCCCCTGCGTCGATGGCTTGAGCCACAACGAGGCCGAGGAAATCTCGAAGGAATGGGCCTCGGCTGGCGCCGACGTGCTGTTCCACGCTGTGGTGGAGACGGCTGTCATCGTGGAGTGAGCCTAGAAATCTAGATTCCAAACGCTGCTCGCAAAGAAGCGCGAAGAGAACAAGGGAACAAGAAAAATGACCAAAGTCATCCGAAACGGCACCATCGTCACCGCCGACCGCACGTGGAAGGCCGATGTGCTGATGCAGCATGGCAAGATCGTCGCTATCGGCTCCAACCTGCATGGCGATCATGAGTTCGACGCCACCGGCTGCTACATCATGCCGGGCGGCATCGACCCGCATACGCATCTCGAAATGCCATTCATGGGCACCTATTCGGCCGATGATTTCGAATCCGGCACGCGTGCAGCACTTGCCGGCGGCACCACCATGGTGGTCGATTTCTGCCTGCCGGCGCCGCAGCAGTCGCTGCTCGAAGCCTTGCAGATGTGGGACAACAAGACCTCGAAGGCGTCGTGCGACTATTCCTTCCACATGGCGATCACCTGGTGGGGCAAGCAGGTGTTCGACGAGATGGCCACTGTCGTCGACAAGGGCATCACCTCGTTCAAGCATTTCATGGCCTACAAGGGCGCGCTGATGGTCGATGACGACGAGATGTATGCGTCGTTCCAGCGCTGCGCCGATCTCGGCGCGCTGCCGCTGGTGCATGCCGAGAATGGCGACGTCGTTGCTGCCCTGTCGCAGAAGCTGCTGGCCGCCGGCAACAACGGTCCCGAGGGCCACGCCTATTCGCGACCGCCTGAGGTGGAAGGCGAGGCGACCAACCGCGCCATCATGATCGCCGACATGGCAGGCGTGCCGCTCTATGTCGTGCATGTCTCCTGCGAGCAGAGCCATGAGGCGATCCGCCGGGCGCGCCAGAAGGGCATGCGGGTGTTCGGCGAGCCGCTGATCCAGCACCTGACGCTGGACGAGAGCGAGTATTTCGACAAGGACTGGGATCATGCGGCGCGCCGCGTGATGAGCCCGCCCTTCCGCAACAAATTGCACCAGGATTCGCTGTGGGCCGGCCTGCAGGCGGGCTCGCTGCAGGTGGTGGCGACCGACCATTGCGCCTTCACCACCAAGCAGAAGCGAAACGGCGTTGGCGATTTCACCAAGATCCCGAACGGCACCGGCGGGCTTGAAGACCGCATGCCGGTGCTGTGGACGACGGGCGTCAACACCGGCCGGCTGACGATGAACGAGTTCGTCGCGGTGACCTCGACCAACATCGCCAAGATCCTCAACATGTATCCGAAAAAGGGCGCCATCGTCGAAGGCGCGGATGCCGACATCGTCGTCTGGGATCCGAAGCGGAAGAAGAAGATTTCCTCGAAGAAGCAGCAGTCCGTCATCGACTACAATGTCTTCGAAGGGTTCGAGGTGACCGGCCTGCCGCGCTTCGTCTTCTCGCGCGGCGAACTGTCGATCCAGGAGGCCGAGGTCAAGGCCAAGCCCGGTCATGGCGAGTTCGTCGGCCGCGAGCCGAATGCGGCGGTCAACCGGGCGCTGTCGACGTGGAAAGAGATTTCTGCGCCCCGCAAGGTGGAACGCACCGGTATCCCGGCGACCGGGGTTTGAGCTTGGCGCGTTCGGCCGCGCTCATTTCGTTGGTCTTGGCGGCAAGTGTCGCCAGCCCGGCAGCAGCAGGCGGCGTGCTGGCCGGCTCCTGGGGCAATGATGTCGGCTGTGCCGGCGTCAAGGCCGGTTATCAGGATAGCGATGCCTATATCGTGCTGACGGCTGAAGGCATCGAGACCTATGGCAGCGGCTGCCGGTTCGCGCAGCAATTGACGCTGGTGCTGGGCGCACAATCGCTGACTTCGACCTGTTCCGCCGAGGGCGAGGCGGGAACGACAATCGAAACCGTCGTGGTCACCAACAAGGGAGAGGATGGTTTCTTCGTCACCATTCCAGGCCTTGAGGAAATGGGGCCGCTGCAATCATGTTTGTAACGTTGGGCATTGGGGGGGTGAGCATGCGTGGTTTTCGTTTTTCTGTTGCGATGGTTTTTGTGTTGGCGGCCGGCCAGGCTTCGGCGGCCGGTATCGATCTGTCGAAACCCTATGGCGACAAATATGGCTGCATCAACCGCAACGGCCAGGAAGTCGCCGCCGATCAGATGCTGCTTTTGACCGACAAGGAATTGATCACCGCCGCCAGCGCCTGCACGTTCACGAAGACGCAAGCGCAGGCTGACGGATCGCTCGTGGTGACGGCGACATGTGAGGCGGAAGGCGAAGAGGGACAGGAGCCGACCAAGTTTACCATCAAGCACAGCGCCAAGAACGCCAAGAAGCTGACGATCGCCGATGAGGACGGCAACGTCATGGGGGACGTTTCGCGGTGCAAATGACAGCGATCCCGTCGGCTTCAGGCGACCAGCGCATCCAGTTCCGGCAGCAGGACGACGCTTTCCTGTTCGTTGGGATCGGTGCGGGCAATGACGGCCGAAGACGGGGCGCCGCTCAGATTGGCCGGCAGATGCGGCACGCCGGCGGGAATGTAGAAAAGGTCGCCGGCCTTGACGACGATATGATGCTCGAGC
>NZ_RZRQ01000355.1:0-5591 GCF_003997785.1 Mesorhizobium sp. M7D.F.Ca.US.004.01.2.1
GCACCTGACAGGTCGAGGCCGGTTTCCTCGCGCACCTCACGGATCATGTTGAAATCGACATCGACCTGCCCATCGCGAAAATCAACCGGCTCGAACGAGCCGGCGGCGAAATAGACGCGGCCGGCATTGACTGTCTGCGGGCCCATACGGATCGCCACCAGTGCATTGTCGCCAGCCACCAGCACTGCATGCGCATAGGCGTGCTCGGCGCCCGAATTCTCGCGCCGTTTTCGCCACAGCATGAAGGTCGAGTAGTTGACCGCATGGCAGCGGCCGACGAGACGGTTGTCGCGGTAGGCGAGTTGCGACAGCAGCACCACCGTGCCGTCGAACAGCGCCGGATTGGCAGCGATTTCGCGCTGCCAATTCTCGGCGATCGCCTCTGCATTCTCCAAGGCGAAAGGATGCGGACCGGGATCGAGCCGGACGTCGACGGCGTCGACCGGCAGGATGACATTGCGCGGCAGGTCGAAACTCATGTCGCTCAGGTCATATCCAGGGTGATGGCCACCGGGCAATGGTCCGACGCCTTCGGGCGGTCCCAGCCGGCTCGCGGAAAGCGCTCCACTTCCTGCCCCGGCGGAAAAATGGTGCGCCAGGGCTGGCCGTTGCGGATGATGTCGGGAACGGCCGTCGCGTTGCTGGCGGCAAGCCCCTTCGACAGCAAAATGTAGTCGAGCTGGCACAGATGTCGCTCTTCCGGTCCGCGCGTGTGGTACAAACTCCAGCGGTTCATCTCGGGGCGCCGCTCGACGACATTTTCGCAGAAGCCGCCTTCTGTCAGCACATTGATACAGGACACGGCCTCGTCGACCACCTCGAAGCGATAGCCGTCGATTGCGTCGCCGGCGATCTTCACGCGCTGGCGGTAATCATTCATGTCGCCGCAGATCGCCCACCGCTTGTCGGCGGCATGGTCCTTGCCAAAACGCTCCTCGATGATCCGTCGCACGGCTTGCGCCTCCGCGATGCGCACCGGCATCGTCGCCTCGCGCCCGTCGAGCCCGTTGCGCGGCGAGCCCATCGACTTGAAATGCACGAGGTAAAGCGTCAGCGGCACGCCGCCCACGGTGACGTCGACTTCCAGGCAGTCGCGCCGAAAGATGCGTTCATTGGCCTGGTTGCCGAGTGCCGCAAGCTCCGGCGTGTGCAGTCCAAACTGTTCATAGGTGACATAGGCGTGGCTGGTCATGCGCACGAATTCGATCGGCTGGCCCTGCGCGGTTTCGTTGCGCATCATCACGGCAACGTCGATGCCGCGCGAATCATTGCCCGATGTGGTGTATTTCTGCCGGTAGCCCTGCCCCACCATCTTGAACAGGTAGCCATATTCGAAGGCCTTCAGCGCCTCGATATTGTCGACCTCCTGCATACAGATGATGTCGGCGCGTGTGGCCGCGATCGCCAGCGCCGTCAGCTGGCGCGTGTCGTCGGACTGGGCAATGGCGCGGGCCTGCTCCAGCATCTTGTATTCGGCTTCGCTCTGGATATCGAACAGCGCCAGCGTGCGATCCTCGTTGAGCTGGTTGCGATAGCCGGAATAATCGAACCTGTTCATCAGGTTCTCGACATTGAAGGTGGCAAGGCGCAGCGACATGCCATGACATTTGCCCGCAAGTGCTGGAGAAAACAAGCTCGCAGGACCACCAGCGGAGATCGATTGGCCCTCGGGGCTTTCGCGCCATGGTTGACGGAACCTTTCCGTTCATCCGCCGTTCAGATGCAAACATCCATTGTTGCCCCATTCCTCGGGTGGGCGTGGGGCCTGTAACTCTTGGAGAGTGCAATGAATTCGCTCTTTTCTTCCACGGTCAAATCTGGGTTGATAGCCCTGGGTATCCTCTCTGGCGTCACGGCACCATCCGCCGCCGGACCGATCCTGCAGCCTAACATGTCGATCCCCACCAGTACGGCGGCGCCGACGGTCACGCCAGTGCGCGATAGCTGGGCGGGCGGCAATGACCGGCAGTTCAACAACGATTGGAGATGGCGCCGGTCGGGCAACTGGAACGGAGGCCGCAGACACTGGAACGGTGGAGGCAACTGGAACGGCGGCGGCAACTGGGATCGCGGAGACAATTGGCGTTGGCGCCGTCATCACTATCGCGGCGGCCGTTACCACGATGATGGAGCGGCCGCACTCCTGGGCCTTGGGCTAGGGCTGGGCATCGGCAGCATGTACAACAACTACAACTACTACGATGCACCGCCGCCGCGCCGCTACTACCGTGCCGGCCGGCTTTCGAGCGCCCATGTCCAATGGTGCTACAGCCGCTACCGGTCCTACCGGGCCTACGACAACACGTTCCAGCCCTACAACGGCCCGCGCCAGCAGTGCTACTCGCCCTATTGATGAGCTAGCCTGTAGCCAGAAATGAAAAACGGCGCCATATGGCGCCGTTTTTTGTTCTTCGAAGCTGCCGTTTTCGACGTATGGACTTTCGCTCAGTTTTTGGCCTTGTCGACCAGCTTGTTCTTGGAAATCCACGGCATCATCGCGCGCAGCTTGGCGCCGACTTCCTCGATCTGGTGGCTGTCATTGTTGCGGCGGATGCCCTTGAAGCGGGACATGCCGGCGCGGTACTCCTGCATCCATTCCGAGGTGAACTTGCCGGTCTGGATGTCCTTCAGCACGCGCTTCATCTCGGCCTTGGTCTCGGCGGTGATGATGCGTGGGCCCGAGACATATTCGCCCCATTCGGCGGTGTTCGAGATCGAGTAGTTCATGTTGGCGATGCCGCCTTCATAGATCAGGTCGACGATCAGCTTGACCTCGTGCAGACACTCGAAATAGGCCATCTCAGGCGCGTAGCCGGCTTCCACCAGCGTCTCGAAGCCGGCACGGATCAGCTCGACCAGACCGCCGCACAGCACGACCTGCTCGCCGAACAGATCGGTCTCGCATTCCTCGCGGAAATTGGTCTCGATGATGCCCGAACGGCCGCCGCCGACGCCGCAGGCGTAGGACAGTGCCAGGTCGAGCGCATTGCCCGAAGCATCCTGGTTGACCGCGACCAGGCACGGCACGCCGCCGCCCTTCTGGTATTCGCCGCGCACCGTGTGGCCGGGACCCTTCGGCGCGATCATGACGACGTCGACCGTCGACTTCGGCTCGATCAGGCCGAAATGCACGTTGAGGCCATGCGCGAAAGCGATCGCCGCACCATCGCGGATGTTCGGCGCGATCTCGTTCTTGTAGATGTCGGCCTGCAGTTCGTCCGGCGTTGCCATCATCATCAGGTCGGCCCATTTGGCGGCGTCCGCCACGCTCATCACCTTGAGCCCATCGGCTTCGACCTTCTTAGCGGTCGCGGAACCAGCCTTGAGGCCGATGGCGATCTCCTTGGCACCGGAATCCTTGAGGTTGAGCGCATGCGCCCTGCCCTGGCTGCCGTAGCCGATGATGGCGACCTTCTTGCCCTTGATCAGATTGAGATCAGCATCACGATCGTAATAGACGCGCATTTTGTCTTCCTTCCCGTTTTATGAATCAGAGGCCTTGCGACCCGGTTGTTGCTCCGAAAAGAGCGAGAAACTGTTGCGTCGCCCCGGTGGCATCGCCGCCGATTGTCGCTTCAGTCAATTCCAGCCGGTCGCCGAGCAGCAGACGGATCTGCACGTCGCGGGCGACCAGCCCGAAAAAGGTGCGGAACGCCGTCTCGGCATCCGCAAAGTCGAGCAGCCCGGCCTGACGGCCTGCCTCAAGCACAGGCTTCAGCCGTTTGGCCAATGCGAAGCGGCCGTTCTCCAGCACCACGGCGCCGAGATTGTCCTTGCCGGAACCGGCATGGCTGACCGCGACCCGGTTGAGCGCGATCGAGGTGTCACTGGAGATCACCTTCAGCCAATCGGAAGCGAAGCGTTCGAGGCTTGCGGTCAGCGAGGCCAGATCGAGCCCCTTGCCGTCGACCTGTGCCACCCGCACTTTCGAAGCCTGCCACTGCACCGTCGCCGTCAGCAGCCCGTCACGATCGCCGAACCATTTGTAGAGCGTTTCCTTGGAGCAGCTGGCGCGGCGCGCCACGGCGGTCATTGTGAGCTGATCGCCCTCCTCGACCAACAGCCGCAACGCTGCGTCGAGCACGGCCTTCTGCCGCTCCGTCAGCGCTTCGCTGGTGTCGATCTCGGGCACGCTGTGCAACACGCTCTTCTCTCGAAAGGCAGGGCCATCGGTTATTCCGGCGAGCCGTACCGTACGTTACGGTTCGCCTGATCTATGGCGTATTGTTCCGAGCCTTGCAAGCCCTATTTCTGTCTGGACGGCATCAGTGCCGGATGGCTTGCGCGGGGAAAGAAGATGCTGATCGGGTTGCTTGCCTTGACGGTTGCCGCCGCATTCTCCGGCGCTGCGATCTACGTCAGTGTTGCCGAACAGCCGGCGCGGCTTGCTCTCGACGACAGGGCACTGCTGCAGGAATGGCAGCCCTCCTACAAGCGCGGCGCCGCCATGCAGGCGTCGATTGCCATTGTCGCCTGCGTTCTCGGCCTAGCTGCTTGGTGGCAGACCAGCGGTTTTGCCTTCCTGGTTGGCGCGGTGTTGATCATCCTGCCCTGGCCATGGACGCTGATTACCATGATGCCGACCAACAGGGTGCTGGAGGCGATGGACGCGGGCGCCGGCAATCCTCAAGCCAGGTCCCTGATCGTCAAATGGGGCAACCTGCACCTGGTTCGCACGGCACTTGGCGTGCTGGCGACGCTGGCGTTTCTCTGGGGCAGCCATCTGGCCTGACCTAGCCAGGTCGGCTCGGCGCCATGGCATCAGTCCGCGACAGGCGGATGCCGTAACCGTCCAAGCAGAGCCGAGATCATGGTCAACTCATCCGCCGACAGTTTGGCGCCAACCAGTTCCGCGATCGACCGTCCGTAGACAGCCCACATCTGACGACGCGTCTCGCGACCGTTGGTCGTGATGCGGATGGTCTGGCCACGGCCGTCATCGGCCACCGGCAGTTTCTCGACGAGCCCATCGGCCTCGAGCCGGGCCAGCAGCCGCGAAATGTTGTATTGCGCAAACAAGGTGCGCTCGATCAGCTGGAACGGCCGCAGCCCGCCCTCGCCCGCCTCGGCAAGCTCGTGCAGCACGTCGTACCAGGCAAGCGGCGGCAGGCCAGCGGCCTTCAACGCCTCTTCAGCGCTTTCCATCAGCTGGCGCGAAACCCGCATCAGGCGGGCCCAGGCCTTGATGGCTCCGGGCGAAGGCGTGGCTTTCTTGGTCATGGTCCAACATAGGCGATAGATGCAGATGCATCAAGCTTGACGATCGATGCGCATGCATCTACATAGATGCAATTGCATTAACTTTGGAAAACCCGATGAACCACAAGCTCATTCTCGTCAGCCATCATCTGTGCCCCTATGTGCAGCGCGCCGCGATTTCACTGGCCGAAAAGGGCGTGCCGTTCGAGCGCGTCGACATCGACCTCGCCAACAAGCCGGACTGGTTCAAGGCGATCTCGCCGCTCGGCAAGGTGCCGCTGCTGCGCGTGCAGCGAAATGGCGAGGAAACGGTGATCTTCGAATCGGCCGCCATCCTCGAATTCCTCGAAGAGACGCAGGCCAACCCCCTCCACCCTGCCGACCCCTATGCC
>NZ_RZRQ01000356.1:0-5543 GCF_003997785.1 Mesorhizobium sp. M7D.F.Ca.US.004.01.2.1
ATATCAAGCACATAGATTGGCTATTGCACCTATGATGGACTGGACGGACCGACATTGCCGGTTCTTCCATCGCCAGCTGACGAGCCGTGCGCTGCTCTACACCGAGATGGTGGTCGCCGACGCGGTCATTCATGGCGCTCGCGAGCGGCTGCTCGGCTTCGATGCAGCGGAACATCCGGTCGCCCTGCAGCTCGGCGGCTCGGATCGCGAAAAACTTGCCGAGGCGGCGCGCATCGGCGAGGCTTTTGGCTACGACGAGATCAACCTCAATGTCGGCTGTCCGTCAGATCGCGTCCAGTCGGGTACGTTCGGCGCCTGCCTGATGAAGGTGCCGGACCTCGTCGCCAGCTGCGTCACAGCGATGAAGGCGGCGGCGACAATTCCCGTCACCGTCAAATGCCGCATCGGCGTCGACGACCAGGATCCGGAGCCGGCCCTCGACGCGCTGGCGGATGGTGTTTTCGGCGCCGGCGCCGACGCGCTGTGGGTGCATGCGCGCAAGGCGTGGCTGGAAGGGCTGAGTCCCAAGGAGAACCGTGACATCCCACCGCTGGACTATGGCCGCGTCTATCGGCTGAAGGCCAGAAAACAAAGCGAATTCATCGGCATCAATGGCGGCATTCAGTCGATTGAGGAGGTGCGGGCACATCTCGATCATATCGACGGCGCCATGCTTGGCCGCGCCGCCTATCATACGCCTGGCATCTTGGCCGGCGTGGATGCCGCGTTCTACGGCGCCAAGTCCGAAGCGTTCGACTTCGCCGCGCTGATCGATGCCATGGCGGACTATGCGGCACGCCATATCGAGCGGGGCGGGCGGCTTGGCCATGTCACCCGCCATATGGTCGGCCTGTTCCATGGCTTGCCCGGCGCGCGCCGCTACCGCCAGATCCTGTCCAGCGACGCCGTCCGGCCCGGAGCCGGGCCGGACGTGCTGAAGACGGCGTTCGCAGCCGTCGAGCTCAGTGGAGTGGCGGCCGAAGCGGCCTGAGTCTGGGAGCCGGAGCTCAATCCCTGAGGATCATGCGGTCGCCGCGCACGTCGAAACCCGACAGCGAGCCGATGAAGTTCATGCCGAGCAGGCTCTGGCTGAGCATGCCAGGTGCAGCGATCATCACCGGCATGTCCCTGCGCATGATGCCGCCGATCGCAATCTGATCGGTTTTCACGGCCGCGGCGCGCGCTATGCCGTTGGCGGTCGAAACCGGGATGGTGTAATTGAGCGCCGCTGGATTGAATCCGGCGGCTTGCGCGTCTTCGGACGTCAGCACGGTGCTGGTCGCGCCGGTATCCACCACGGCTCGGACCGGATTGCCATTGACCAGGATGCGCGCTTCGAAATGGCCGTTGTCCGCCTTGTCGAGCGTCACCGTGGCGTGGCCGTCTTCGACACCCAGGGCCAGCGGGCTGCCGGGAACAAGGCCTGCGGTCACGCGGCTGGCGACATCCTGCAGTTCATAGCGATATTGGTAGCCGGCGATCAGTGCGAGCACGATCGCCACCCAGGCGCCGAGGTTGCGAGCCATAGCGCCCAATGGCCTGCCCGAGCGAAGCAGGCCAGCGCCGATGAGGGCGCCAAAGGCGCCGAGCCAAATCAGCCGGCTGAAATCATAATTCTCGACGCCAAGCGTGCTGCCGGCGGAATCGTTGAGCATGAGCAGGACTGCTCCCACCCCGATCGCGGCCATCAATATCCAGAACAGTCGGCTCATCCCCGTGGTCGCCTCACGAAAGCGCGTCGCGTTCGCGCGCCATGCGGGTGCGGCGTGTTTCCCGGCGCGGCCGGCGCTCGACCGTTTCCAGCCGGGCCGGCAATTCGGCCATGACGGTACGGCGCGTTTCCGGCGTCATCCCGATCCAGGCGCCGATTTCCTCGCGCGTGCGGCCGCACCCGAAACAGAAGCCGGTTTTCATGTCGATCGAACAGACCAGGATGCACGGGGATTCGATGGCCGTCATGACTTTCTCTTGGGTTCCAACCGGAATCCCTTGTTCATCTCCACATGGTGCAACGGCAATGCCAATGCAAGCCCCCGCGATTGCGCCCTTCGCAGCCACCTTTGCGGCAAATGCAGAACCATGATCCAGGAGGTTGTGCCAACCGCGCAAGGCGGCTATGCCGCTCACCAACTCCAGGGAATGATCGCCAACGTGATGACCAGCGCACTGCCTTTCGACGATTTCCGCAACCTGCTGGCCAATCTGCCGGCGGCCGACACGGCAGCCGAAACCCGCGTGCGCACGCTGTTTGCCAAGGCCGACAAATCAGGCAATTCGCTTGGCCGCATCGAGGACATCGCCGCGTGGCTGGCCGCCTGGAGCGGGCGGGCTCCCCCTGCGGTGACAAGACCACTGATGGCGGTCTTTGCCGGCAATCACGGTGTTGTCAGGCACGGCATTTCGCCCCGGCCGGTGGCGGCGACCGCCAATGCGGTCGAGCTTTGCGCCGCCGGAGGTGCTGCGATCAACCAGATATGCATTGCCAACGATCTCGGGCTGAAGGTCTTCGATCTTGCCCTGCATATCCCGACCGCCGACATCACCTGTCGTGCCGCACTGGATGAGCGCGGCTGTGCCGCCACCATGGCCTTTGGCATGGAAGCGATAGCGGGCGGTACCGATCTCTTGTGCCTTGGTGATCTCGGCGTCGGCAACTCCACCGTCGCCGCAGCCTTGTTTGCGGCGCTGTTCGGGGGCAAGGGCGTCGACTGGGTCGGCCCAGGGTCGGGCGCCGATGCGGCGATGCAGGCACGCAAGGCTGACGTGGTCGATGCGGCGCTGGCTTTTCACAGCGGCCATCTCAGCGACCCGCTCGAGGCGCTGCGTCGGGTCGGCGGACGTGAGTTCGCGGCGATTGCCGGCGCCATCCTTGCTGCCCGGATGCAGAAGATTCCGGTGCTGCTCGACGGGCTAGCTGCAACGGCCGCCGCTGCGGTGCTGCACGCCGCCAACCCCGTCGCGCTCGATCATTGCCTGCTGGCCAGCCTGTCGCCGGAGCCCGCGCATGCCCGGGCTGCTCAACGCCTCGGCCTGCGCCCGCTGCTTGATTTTGGCATCAGCCATGGCGAAGGGGCAGGGGCCGCCCTTGCCGCCGGTCTGGTCAAGGCAGCTGCGCTGACCAGCTCAGGCATGGCAGCTACGGTACGCGGCTAGGATCTTGGCGTATCAGCGCCGCAGATTGGGAATGCGGTAGACGACAGAGGCATATTTCGGGTTGGAGCTGCTGCCGATTACTACGCCCCAAAGGCGTTCCGCTATTCTTCTGCTGGCCACGTTCCTTTCGGCAACCGGATATTCGAAGCAGTCCGGTTCGAGTGTCTCGGAGGCCCACTCGGCAACAGCAGCAATTGCCTCTCTGCCAAGGCCGTTTCCTTGAGCGTCTTCTCTGATCCAGATCCCGAGCTCGGGACACGCGGTCTTCGCCGCATGAAGGCCGACAAGCCCCAGACAGCGATCGTGCGCCAATGTACGCACAACAAAGTGCAAATCCGATCCGTCATGGATTGGCGCCAGCCAGGATCGCCATACCTCGGCAAAGGCCGCCAGTGATCGAGGCGGTTCCCACTGCATGAAACGTGTGATGGCGGGAGTGATGGCGGCAAAGAGGTCTTCGGCATCGTCGGCTGTAAACAGCTTCAGGCGAAGGCGCTCTGAGTTGATCTCGATGCCACCGGCATGCCAATCACTCGCTGCCATTGTGGAGTGCCGTCCTTCTTGCTGGCCATCGACCCAGGTCGGCGGGACGCTTATCGCCGCCGAGCTGCTACCGCGGCGGTCGGCAGCGCGGGCAGTTCCTCCATCACCCGGCTCAGCGGGAAGATGGCGATCGCCTCTGTCCCTTCGCGCAGCTTGGAATGAAGTTCGAACTCGCCGCCATGCATGGCAAGCAGGCCCTGCACGATCGGCAGGCCAAGCCCGGTGCCTTGCTCGGCGCTCTTGATGGCGATCGAACCCTGGCCGAAGGCTGAGAGCACCACAGGGATCTCGTCTTCCGGTATGCCCGGGCCATTGTCCTTGACCGACATGTATTGCCCGCCGCCCGCCGTCCAGCCGACGCGGACGCGGATTTCGCCGCCGGTGGCGGTGAATTTTATCGCATTCGACAGAAGGTTGAGCGTGATCTGCCGCACCGCCCGCTCGTCGGCGAACAGGCGTGGCAACTGATGCTCGAAATCCTGGACGACGCGGATATCCTTGTTGCGCGCCCTCAGTTCCATCATGTGACAGCAATCCTCGACGATGTTCAGCAGCATCACCGGCTCTTCATTGAGCTGGTACCGACCGGCCTCGATGCGCGACAGGTCGAGAATCTCATTGATCAGGTCGAGCAGATGCTGGCCGGATTCGTGCACGTCGTGGGCGTAGTCGCGATAGGTGGGATTACTCATCGGTCCCAGCACCTCGTTCGACATCACCTCGGAAAAGCCGAGAATGGCATTGAGCGGCGTGCGCAGTTCGTGGCTCATCGAAGCGAGGAACCGCGATTTCGCCAGATTGGCATCTTCGGCCCGCCGCCGCGCCTCGTCCGACATCGATTTCGCCGTCTCCAGTTCGGCGATCAGCGCATCCTTTTCGGAGCGGAACGACAACACCATCAGGGACGAGCGGTTGAGGTGACGGGCCACATAGGCAAAGAAGGGCAGCGACACGACCAGCAGTCCGGCCATGATCGCCTCAACCGGCATCCATAGCTTGAAGCCGGCATAGGCGTAGAGCGCCACGGGAACGGCAAACGTCGCCAACAGCGCCCCGCCCAGGGATGAGGTCATCACCGCGGTCGCCGCCATGGCGAACAGCAGCACCACGGCTTTGACCAACTGGAACTGGTCGACCTGGCAGGCGCCGCAGCCAAGCCAGACGAACCAGCCCCAGCCGAGACCGCAAAGGAAATGGCAGATCAGGAATTCTCTTCGTGTTTGCAAAGGGTTGAGGTCGGAAGCTTCCGTACGTTCAATACGCCGCGCCATGAAGGCGACGATGGTGTAGCAGGTCAGTGTGAACAGCGCCCAGAGCCCGATTTCGTTGCCGACGCCGGCCAGCCGGCCGGCAGCCGCGATCGCCAGGATGAGAAGCGGGATGGCGATGGCGCCGCTTGTCATTGCGCGGGCGTGGAGCTTCAGCAGTTCGCGATCGAAATCGGGATTGCCGGCCTGCTGCGAAAGACGGTCACGCGTCTTGCGCACCGCGCGCGCCACATCGCTGTTGCGATGAGGTTTCCTGCGGTCCACAATGAACTTGTCCGCTGTGTTCGAGCGTTGCAAGGGCATCAAAACTTCAATTTATGCGAGCAGCGGTTTCCAAGTGTTAAGCTACGTTCGAATGATTAACCAACCGTTTGCCATATGAGCCGATCCTGGTCGCCGAGGCCGCGCCGGCGATACGTTGCGCCACCCAGAAGCCTGTGGCGCCGGCTGGTGGATTACGGGCTTACATCAATCATTCTCGGGCTGCTGATCCTGCTGGCGGCCCGCCTCGACCGGGTTGAAACCCGCAAGACGCAAGGCGTGGCAATCATCAACGACGGCGATTCGATCACGCTTGGC
>NZ_RZRQ01000357.1:0-5526 GCF_003997785.1 Mesorhizobium sp. M7D.F.Ca.US.004.01.2.1
GGCTGCTGCGCATCCGCGGCAATGCCATGCAGGCGGCGGTGCCGGCCGGCGAGGGCGCCATGGCGGCGATCATCGGACTGGAGCAGGCCGATGTCGAGGCTGCCTGCACAGAAGCCGCCAAAAGCTCGGCCAACGGGGCGGTTTGCCAGATCGCCAACGATAATGGCGGCGGCCAGCTGGTCATTTCCGGCGCCAAGGCCGCGGTCGAACTGGCGGCAAAATTGTGCACGGAAAAGGGCGCCAAGCGCGCGCTGATGCTGCAGGTATCCGCGCCCTTCCATTCGGCGCTGATGGCGCCGGCCGCGAACGTCATGCGCGACGCACTCGCCGGTGTGACAAAGAACGCGCCGGCCGTCCCGGTCGTCTCCAACGTGTCTGTGGCGCCGTCGAGCGATCCGGACGAGATCGCCCGCCGCCTGGTCGAACAGATAACCGGCCGCGTGCGCTGGCGCGAGACGGTGGAATGGTTCGGCGCAAATGGCGTCACTACGCTTTACGAAATTGGCGCCGGCAAGGTGCTTTCGGGATTGGTGCGGCGCATCAACCGCGACATCGCCACCGCGTCGGTCGGCTCTGCGGCTGAGGTCGAGGCGGCATTGGCAGCGCTTGCATAAAGCGTCATTTGATCCCATCCCTGTAAAACAGGGTGTTCTCTTCTCAATCAGGAGACAAAAATGTTCGAATTGACTGGCCGCAAGGCTCTCGTCACCGGCGCATCCGGGGGCATCGGCGAGGCGATCGCCAGAGTGCTGCATGCGCAAGGCGCGATCGTCGGCCTGCATGGCACCCGCATCGAGAAACTGGAGGCGCTCGCCACCGAGCTTGGCGACCGGGTCAAGCTGTTTCCGGCCAATCTGTCGAACCGTGACGAGGTCAAGGCGCTCGGCCAGAAGGCGGAGGCCGATCTCGAAGGCGTCGACATCCTGGTCAACAATGCCGGCATCACCAAGGACGGATTGTTTGTGCGCATGTCGGATGCCGACTGGGACACCGTGCTCGAGGTCAACCTGACCGCCGTGTTCAGGCTGACCCGCGAACTCACCCACCCGATGATGCGCCGCCGCCGCGGCCGCATCATCAACATCACTTCGGTGGTCGGCGTCACCGGCAATCCCGGCCAGACCAATTACTGCGCCTCCAAGGCCGGCATGATCGGCTTTTCCAAGTCGCTGGCGCAGGAGATCGCCACCCGCAACATCACCGTCAACTGCGTCGCTCCGGGCTTCATCGAATCGGCGATGACCGACAAGCTCAACGACAAGCAGAAGGAGGCGATCATGGCGGCGATCCCGACGCGCCGCATGGGCACCAGCGCTGAAGTCGCGTCCGCCGTTGCCTATCTCGCCTCCAACGAAGCCGCCTACGTCACCGGCCAGACCATCCATGTAAATGGCGGCATGGCGATGATCTGACGGGCCTTGTTGATAATTCCACCTTGCCGGCCATCTGCTACGGTTAGTCTGCGCTTCCGGTGCTCGCGTACTCCAAGTATGCTCCGCTCCGGTTCTCGAAAACCGCACCATATGATCCGGCAGGGCGAATTCTGGACAAGGTCCGGCGGGCTGTGAAAAGAGACCATTTCGGCTTGGACCTCAGCTATTTTTCGTGTAATGCGGCCCGCAACCCGGCGGTTCGGGCAAAAACCGGTCTGTAGCCGTTGCGTTTCCGGCAGGACCATCTTTCAGCTTGATTAGCGGCATTCTGCCCGCTAACGAAGACAGACAAACAAAAGACGAGGATGCCCAAATGAGTGACACCGCAGAGCGCGTCAAGAAGATCGTCATCGAGCACCTTGGCGTCGATGCCGACAAAGTGACGGAGCAGGCGAGCTTCATCGACGATCTGGGCGCCGACAGCCTCGACACGGTCGAACTCGTCATGGCGTTCGAAGAAGAATTCGGCGTCGAGATCCCCGACGATGCAGCCGAGACCATCCTGACCGTCGGCGATGCGGTGAAGTACATCGACAAGGCTTCGGCCTGACGCTTTCTGCAGTCATCACCGGGGAGGACCTGCGATGAGGCGTGTCGTCGTCACGGGCCTTGGGTTGCTGTCGCCGTTCGGCATGGGCTTTGAGCACAGCTGGAAGGAACTTCTGACCGGCCGCAGCGCTGCCAAGCGCATCACCGAGTTCGAGGTGGAGGATCTTGCTTGCAAGATCGCCCACGTCATTCCGCGTGGCGATGGCAGCAATGCCACCTTCAATCCCGAGGCCGTGCTCGAGCCGAAGGAATTGCGCAAGATCGGCGACTTTATCCTGTACGGGATTGCCGCCGCAGACGAGGCGCTGAAGGATTCCGGCTGGGAACCCAAGACGCATGACGAGCAGTGCGCCACCGGCGTCCTGATCGGCTCCGGCATTGGCGGCATCGAAGGCATCGCCGAGAACGCGATGATCCTCAAGGAACGCGGCCCGCGCCGCATCAGCCCTTTCTTCATCCCGGGCCAGATCATCAATCTCGTCTCCGGGCAGGTTTCGATCCGGCACAGGCTGAAAGGTCCGAACCATGCCGTCGTCACGGCCTGTTCGACTGGCGCGCACGCCATTGGCGATGCTGCCCGGTTGATCATGTGGGGCGATGCCGACGTGATGGTCGCCGGTGGCGCCGAAGCGCCGGTGACGCGGCTTTCGATCGCCGGCTTCGCCGCGTGCCGGGCGCTGTCGACGGAGCGCAATGATTCGCCGCAAACGGCGTCGCGCCCCTATGATCGCGACCGTGACGGCTTCGTCATGGGCGAGGGCGCCGGCGTTGTCGTGCTCGAGGAGCTCGAGCATGCCAAGGCGCGCGGCGCCAAGATCTATGCCGAGGTGACGGGTTATGGTCTCACCGGCGACGCGCATCACATCACGGCGCCCGCCGAGGATGGCGATGGTGCGTTCCGTTGCATGACGGCCGCACTGAATCGGGCCAAGCTGACACCTGCCGATGTTGACTACATCAACGCCCACGGCACCTCGACCATGGCCGACACGATTGAGCTCGGCGCTGTCGAGCGGCTTGTCGGCAATGCCGCGTCGAAGATTTCGATGTCGTCGACCAAGTCGTCGATCGGCCATCTGCTCGGGGCGGCCGGTGCCGCCGAAGCGATCTTTTCGATCCTTGCCATCAGAGACAATGTCGCGCCGCCGACCATCAACCTCGACAACCCGGAGCGCGAAACCGCGATCGACCTGGTGCCGAACAAGCCGCGTGCCCGCCAGATCGACGTGGCGCTGTCCAATTCCTTCGGCTTTGGTGGTACCAACGCGTCGCTGGTCTTCCAGCGCTACAATGGCTGATCGTCAGGCTATCGGGCGACGCTTTGGCGTGCCGTCAATTTTGCCATATTCGCCCCTACTCTGCCGCTGGGGATTCGTTGGGCGATCAAATGGTAGGGCGAAATGAACACAAATCCGGCAGGCAACGGAGAATTCGGGCAACGGCCGGCGACATCCGGCCCGATCGTGCCGAAAACGGCCAGCGAGGCGTTGCGGCCGGAGGCCGGCACGCCGCCGCCGAAGCGCTCGCGTGCATCACGCAGCCAGGTCGTCGTGTTCATGAACTTCGTCATCTCTTCGGTGATGCTGATGGTTCTGGCGGCTGGCGTCGCGGTCTATTTCGGCAAGCAGGAATTCACCGAGCCCGGCCCCTCGGCCAATGGCGACACCTTCCTGGTCAAGCCGAACACCGGCGTCCAGGATATCGCCGACCAGCTCGAACGCCGCGGACTGATCAGCGATGCCCGGGTATTCCGCCTTGGCGTGCGGGCCTTCGGCAATGATTACGCGCTGAAGGCCGGTGAGTACGAGGTCAAGCCCAGGGCTTCCATGCGCGACATCATGGAGCTTTTGAAGAGCGGCAAGTCGGTGATGTATTCGCTGACCATTCCAGAAGGGCTGACGGTCGAGCAGGCGCTGCAGCGCATCGCTGACGAGACTGCCTTGAGCGGCGATATGCCGGCGACCACGCCTCCAGAGGGCAGTCTCGCCACCGACACCCTGCGCTTCACGCGCGGCGCGACGCGCCAGCAGATGGTCGACAAGCTGCTGGCGGATCAAAAGAAGCTGGTTGACGATGTCTGGCAGCGGCGCGCGCCGGATCTGCCGCTGGCCAACATCGAAGAGTTCGTTACGCTGGCCTCGATCGTCGAGAAGGAAACGGGCAAGGGTGACGAGCGTTCACGGGTTGCCGCCGTCTTCCTGAACCGGCTTGCCAAGGGCATGCGCCTGCAATCCGATCCAACCATCATCTACGGGCTGTTCGGCGGCAAGGGCAAGCCGGCGGACCGGCCGATCTACCAGTCGGACATCCAGAAGCAGACGCCCTACAACACCTATGTGATCAACGGCTTGCCGCCGACGCCGATCGCCAATCCGGGTCGTGCAGCGCTGGAGGCGGTGGCCAATCCGTCGAAGACCGACGACCTCTACTTCGTCGCCGATGGCACCGGCGGGCACGTCTTTGCCGCGACGCTTGACGAGCACAACGAGAATGTCGCCCGCTATCGCGCCTTGCAGAAGAAGCAGGCAGATGAGGCCGCCAAGGCCGCCAACACAACTGGCGCAGGCGACAGCAATGCCGATAAGCCGGCTGACAGTGTGCCGGTTGACGGTGGCGACGACAGCGGCGGTGACGCGGGCGCTGCCCAGTAGAATGTAGAATAAGGAAGGGCATTGCTCACCAGGCGATGCCCTGACATTTAGAAGAGCGCCCCGCGTCCGATTTCGACGCGCCTGCGGCGCAGTCATTTTCAAGCCGCACTTGCTCCTCTCCGGAAAGCCGGTTTCGGGGTGGTGCACCAGGGACGTGTGGGCGATATGAATTTGCAGAGCATGACCGGTTTTGCACATGCCGTCGCCGAGCATGAGGGCACCTCGATCGCCTGGGAGGTCAAGTCCGTCAACGGCAAGAGCGTCGAGGTCCGGCTGCGACTGCCGCAAGGCTTCGAGCGGCTGGAACCAGCCGTCCGGCAGCTACTTCAGAAGCGTTTTGCGCGCGGCAATTTCCAGGCGACGCTGACCATCGGCCGGGCCGCCGGCGCGCAGGCGCAGCCGGTCGTCAACGAAGCCTTCCTGAAGGACCTGGCTGGGCTCGCCAAGCGGCTGCAGGAGCAATTCGGCGCTGCACCCGCGACATCAGATGGGTTGCTGTCGCTGCGCGGCGTACTCGACATTCCCGAAACTGTCGAAACCGAAGAAGCGAGGGCCGCGCTCGATGCCGCGATCATGGCCGCGCTCGATGTGGCCCTGAAAGGGCTTGAACAGGCACGACAAAGCGAGGGTGCCGCGCTGGCTTTGCTGTTGTCGGGTCATATCGACACAATCGAGGCGCTGACGCTGCGGGCAGAAGTGGATCCGTCACGCGAGACGGTGGCGATCCGCGAGCGCATCGCCGAGCAGGTCAGGCTTTTGATGGACGCTTCCGCCAATCTGGACGCGACCCGGCTGCACATGGAGGCGGCGTTCCTGGCCACCAAAGCCGATATTCGCGAAGAGATCGACCGGCTGAAAACGCATGTCGCATCCGGTCGGGCATTGCTGGAGGG
>NZ_RZRQ01000358.1:0-5520 GCF_003997785.1 Mesorhizobium sp. M7D.F.Ca.US.004.01.2.1
GCTTGGCATCCGCGTAGTCGCTGCTCCCCTCATTCCCATCGGACGCATTCATCGCCATATCGCGCGGGTCCAGATAGCCTTCGAATGCGGATTCTGCAAAAGGACCTGCCAGACACGCAACTATCTCCCGGATCGCATCATCGCGTTCCAAACATCGATCCATATCGTCCTCGAAAATCGGCTTTCGCTTCGAGGTGAATCCTTGCGCTGAATAAAAACCCGCGCCTTCGACAACACCACCGCACTCTCCGTCACCGACGTCGGGGTAAATACTAACACTTGAGAAAGCAGGGAGTTCACGGTCGTCGTCGAACGTCTGACGGTGCAAAACGATGGCGGCCACCGCGTGCCCGGCTTCGTGATGCGCCACAAGCGGCAGATATTGGGAGGCTACATTCATGCGGTGCGGCTCTCAGGTCTAGTTTGCTTTTGCGCATAGGACCGCAATTGTCGTGCCAACTGGGAAAATCGTTTCGGGCAATGCGATCGCTCCGATAGCGTTGCGTCTCCTGTCTGACATTGTTGGGAAGTCGACACGCGCCCGTCGCAATGCGGTCGACCTTCCGCGCGAGTTGGGTGACCCGTGAAGGCGGCCGACCAGGACGATGTTGCGCTGATCGGCGACGAAGGCGCGGCCGGGCGAGATCGCGCATCAGGGGGTGACCGGCGTGTCGGCGAAGTCGAAGTCGTCGATGTCCTTGGCCAGCGGCAACTTGGCGACAGCGAACTGGTATTTGATGGAGCGGGCCTGCTTCTCCGATATCTCGGCCTGCAAGAGATCACCGACAATCCTGGGCGGCTCGTGCCGTCGCTTGATGGCGACGCGCCCATGATCTCGTCATAGGCTCTGCGCATTCCGTAGAGCTTCAGCGCTCCCATCAGTTCCAGTACCTCGGTGCGTTCCATGGCTGTTTGTCCTCCTGAGACTGTCATAGCGGGTGCAGTCGGCGACCGCTCGTGAGCTAGCTTCAGCGCTTGGGGAATGGAAAGGATCGTGCCCGGCGCCGGATCGCGGCTGCGGGCCAGGATGTTGAGGATCACCGGCGCCGACGATGCACCGTGCTCGATGGCTTCCTGACAGGCGGCCTCGACCGCGCTCAATCCGTCGGTCAGCACCCAGGTGAGGATCAACACCATCTGCCGGTCGACGTCATCAACCGCCTTGAGCTGCGCCGCACCTTCTCCATTGCCGACCGCACGACCCAGCCAAGGAACGGCGCGCGCCGTGTGCCAGGGATCGTAGGCGACCTCGTTGCGGCCAAAGGAGCGAACGTGTTCTCCCACGACCACGCCATCCTCTGGCGGATGCGATCCGATCGACATAAGCATGGATCTCGATGGGCCGACCGACGGCACTCGACAGCACCGAGTATTTGTTGTTGTCGAAGCGCACCGTGCAGGTCTTCGACACCGACGGGGGAATGCAATGGAAGCCGTCGAAGCGACCGGCAGCCGCTCCCGCTGCGGCTTGGCCGCATTCGCCGACAGCAGCCGGTCCCGCGTCTCACGCCGAGCTCCCATGCGGGGATAGGGCTGGTGCTTGCGCTCGTAGCGGAACTGCGTCTCCTCAGAACGCAGGACCTTGCGCACCACCTTGCGCGAGATCTTCAGCTCACGGCAGATCGCTTTGATCGACTTCCCCTGGACCAGCGACAGCCGACGTATCTTTGCAATCGTCTCTAAAACCAACATCCAAAACACAAATGCCTCCGATCAAGCCGGAGGCATCTTGATGACCCCATCGTTAAGGGGTCCCGTTTGGACGAAAATCACCCTTTAAACAGGGTCCCCATTCCACGAAAAATCAATGCACTACCTTCCAAAGCTGCGAGAGATCGCCACCGACCGCTTTGAAGGGGCTTTCGGCGGTCTCGTCAGCGAGGTTGTGGCATGAAGAAACATCAATCCACAGCATTGGGCCGAAGCATGCCACGGGCTCATGCCGCGGGAGAGCGGGAAGATATTCTTGAAAGAAGAAGCGGTCTCCGACATCAATACCGACAGGATGGGCAGCTTTCTCACATCACTTGAGGTCGAGCGTGGCAGTTGCGACCCGCAATGCAAGGCTGGCGGCGATGCATGCCTTTGCGCGGTTCCTGATTTCGGAGCACCCCGAATATTAGGATACGCTGCAACTGGTGGTGACACTTCCCTTCAAGAGGGCGCGTGGGTGGCACCTGTCGAATATCTCGATGAGCCCGGAAATCAAGAGCGTCCTGGCGCGTATCGTCCGCCGCACGCCTTCTGGACAGCGGGATTACGCTCTGTTTTCGCTGATGTTCAATACGGATGCACGAGTTCAGGGATCCTGAATCTTCGATTGTGACCTTCGTCTGGTATCGCCCTGTCCCGCCGAGCAAAGCAACGACCGCCCCACACTGCTCACCCGGTTCGGTGTTCCATACTTGCTGCGCACACATGGCTGCGGGCGAAGGAACCACCATGGCGGAAAAAAGCATCCATCATCGCCCTTTGCGGGACACGACGGCCATCCACCTCGTCAAGGCGGGTGTTGACATCGCCACCATCAGTCGATGGCCAGGCCACTCGGGCTGAACTAACGATGCGCTACGCCCAGGCCGGTATCGATATGAAGCGGCAAGCGCTCGAACAAGGCTTCCCCGACGTGATGTCATCGGCAAAAGATCAGACGATCATCGCTTTGATGGCTGGATGTTTGGCTGGCTGCACCGCTTGTAGACGCTCAGTTATGTGGAGTTGTATCGCGGGAAGTCGCGCGTCTTGGGCTTTTGCGGTGTCAGCTCCACATCTCTCCGCAGTGCACGTTGTCACTGTTGAAGAGCCGTTTGTTCAATCTTCGTCCTGGCACGGCAAGGGTTGTCGATATTGTGGGCGTCTTGCGCTTGCCGAGCTTGTCCGAAATCCAGCGCCGGATCAGGCGTGAACACTGTTGCGTAGTTCGTCAGCCAGAGCGCGGAGAACGTCGGCGCTTCCTTCCAGCGCCGTAAAAGCGTAGGGATTGAGGAACTGTCGGCCCCAGAACAGATTGCGATCTGTGCCGGATAGCGTAGCTTCCTCGCTGACACGCGGCCAATTCTCCGCAATGCATCGGAGCTGGCCTTCAACAATCGCAAGAGCTTCCGGCGCGCTGAGCAGGAAGTGATGCGCCGCTTCAAGGCAGGACGCTATCCGGCTCATGCGGTTATTGCCGCTGATGAGCATGGCCTGGCTGGCCTCCTGGCCACTGCGGGCCTGCGGACAAATATCGTACGCAGGCGTGAGGGTGAGCTTAGCGCCGTCCCAGAATGCCGCATGGTTGCGGGCATGATCGTCGGTGTTGCCGCAAAGTATGTTGAAGACAATGCGGCTGAACAACTCGCGCAGAGTTTCCGACGGCGCGGTGAATCGGTGGCGAATGATCTCCGCCAAATCCTGGTAGCTGGCGTAACGCGCCATCATCTCATCGAGCGCGAGCATCGTCAGCGCTGAGACCATGGATTTGCGTTGCCAGCCGCCCGTGACCTTGATCCGGTCGAATCGCTCGACGAGCAACACGTCGTTGCCTGCGGCGCGAACGAGCGAGACGGATGCCGCTCTGATGCCGCACAAGGCGGCAAGCCGCATGGCTATGAATTCTCCTTTGACGACGCTGTAAAGGTCGGCAGACGAGGAAAATTTCGCGACATGCTTGACGGCGTCACCCTCGATCAGCGCCTTTGGCCTTGCGCCGCCGATCGAGCTGCCGTGATGCAGCGCCTGATCTAATTCGGGGGTGAGCGGAATACCTTTCTCTACCCGCTCCGCCGATTGGACAAGCTCTTCGAGAGTGGCATTGGCCAGTGCGCGCGGCTCGTAATGCATTGGCGAAAACTGAAAATCGAGCGCGCCGATGCGGTCCGAGCCTGATTCCAGCAAGAACGTCAGTTCTGAAATATCGAGCCGCGCGATTTCATCGCCCTTCACACCGAATTTGCGGTTTAGGATAACCCGTCGTCCCCAGGCATCAGGGGCAGCATCGCGGATGCATCCCGGCATGGTTAGGCCAGGAAGCAAAGGCAATTCGCCTGCCTTCAGGGGCAGTTCCGGGAGATAAAGCGGGATCGCGCTTCCCAGTTCACGAAAGCTCCTGCCATAGTTGAAGCTGACGAGTCCGTCATGGGCATATAGCCGCCCGGCGACAACCGGCGCGGTCTCGCCCGGCAGCCAGACCCAGACATAGGCTTCGTCGTACTTGGGGACCTTAGAACTCATCGACGATCTGCTTGCCGGCCTTGTAGACGTGCTTCGGCAGCAGCGCGATGCGATCGTCCATGCGGCCTGTGAGGGCTGTGATGCCATTGCCGTCGGCATCGAACAGCTTCACACCGACAATGGCAGCAGCTTCGAACATCAGTCCGATTTCGACTTTGGGATCGCCCTTCTCGATGCGCTGCAGGGTGCTGCGTGAAACACCGATTCTCTCGGCTAACTCCTGTGCGGTTAACCGGTGCTGCATCCGGCCAAGCCGGATGGTCTTACCGAAAAGGCCAAGCGCTTCCATCGCGTAGCGCGAATAGGTGCGTTTATACGTTGCCTTCATTCGGGTCTCTGTGACCTATGCATGATCCATATCGCCTTCTTTCGAACTTTATATAGGTAATGTCACAGAGCGACTGCCAAAGTCAAGACTCCGTATCGCAAGCGTTACCCATCCGAACGAGGAAGGCGGATATTGCCGACGGCTCCTGCACAACCGGCCAGCTCTGCGCGTCTCGGGCGAGGCGGAGATCTGGCGCTGGATCGCGGACAGCCTTGAGACGCCTCGCATGAGTCATTCATGGGCGGTCCCTGGTGCGGGGCCGCGGCGCTCGACTGCTGGCCGACATTCTCGGCGGCGGGACCCGCATCCGGCTACACCAGCACTTTTCGACCGCATACGCGCCCAGCTTCTCTCCGAAATCATTGCCAATGAGCGCGAACCTCATGCGATCGCCGAGCTGGCCTGGCGGCGCGGAATCTACGCACGCATCCGTATTCGAGACCGCCCAAGGGAGGCTGACTAGCGTAACGCCCTCCGATCTAAGCGCCTTCCACAAAGCCGCTTTCGCACGCGACGGGCTGCATGTGGCGGTCGTAGGCGACATAGATGCCAAGCCCTGAGAGTAAGGCTCTACCAGCTGTTCGGCGATTTGCCTCAGAAACTGGCGCTTGCCGGCGCGAACCAGTGGTATCGCGAGGGCGAGCACGCCGAGCGCTTTTCCTCCGCCCTCCACTGACCACAGACCCGCACGCAACGAAGCCGCGCTCGATCTTATCGTGGCGTGGCTAGGTGCAATGTTTGCTCTCGCCATCAGGCCGGCTTTCCCGATGGCGTGGTCAACCTGATCTATGCGTCCGAAGGTGATCGCGTGGGCCGTGAACTCTGCACCAATTCCAAAGATCAGCTTTACCGGTTCGAACGAGGTCGGACGGCTGCTGATGCGTCAGTGCTCTGACCAGATCAAGAAGGTCAGCCTTGAAACCGGCGGCAATGCACCTTTCATCATCTTCGATGATGCCGACATTGACGGTGCTGTTGCT
>NZ_RZRQ01000359.1:0-5467 GCF_003997785.1 Mesorhizobium sp. M7D.F.Ca.US.004.01.2.1
CCCCTGATTGATCATGCCGTCGTCGCATAGCCTCACCACCCAAGCAGGCGCTCACGCACGAGTTGTTGCCGAGCCGAAAAAGATTGTCCAACCGGCAAAGACCCGTCGAATCGACGACGGCATGATCAATCAGGGGAGTTCCCATGACCGATTTTGACCAGAACAAGAACTCCGACGCCGAGCACAAGGCCGCTATCCGCAAGTCGCTTGTCGGCTGGGCGGTGTTCATCGCGGGAACGCTGATCTTCTTCGCCGCCGCCGACACGGTGTTGATGCCATAGGCGAGCCGCTGCTGGGTATGCCGGCCTTGAGCCGTTCTCCTCGCCTCCCAGCAGCAATAGTTCGAAACTTCAGACGATCCAGCTAGCGCCTAAAGCGTCCGCTTTGCGCTGAACTGATGGTAAGCCCACAGGACGACCACCGCGCCAACCACCGCGACGATCAGGCTGTAGATGTTGAGGCCGGTGACGCCCGACGCGCCGAAGGCACTGAAGATCAGGCCGCCGACAATGGCGCCGACGATGCCGAGCACGATATCCATGATCATGCCCTGGCCGGTCTTGTTGACGATCTTGCTGCCGATGAAGCCGGCGACCACGCCGAGAATGATCCAGCTGATGATACCCATTTTTTTCCTCTCCATCCCCCGCCAGCCGGACATTTTCATATGATTGTCAAAACCTCAAGCCAGCTTGAAATTCCGCCCGAATGCTCCATTGTTGAGCAGGGTCGGGCTTGGTCGCTATGGAGGATCCACTATGGGACTTTTTGACAATGCCGTTCCCGGCGGCAACATCACCAAACCACTGATGATCGCGCTCGGCGCATTGCTGGTCGGAAAAATGCTGAGCGGCAGAAGTGCCGAACAGCCCGAGCAGTCTCCCGCTCCTGCTCCAACCGGCCCCGCCCCGACGGAAACCACGTCCGCCGATGGCGGCCTGGTTGGCGGATTGGGCGGCCTGCTCGACAAGCTCAGAAATGCCGGCCATGGCAATGCCGCGGATTCCTGGGTCGGCACCGGCCAAAACCAGCCGATCAACGCCAATGATCTCGGCACTGCAATCGGACCGCAGATCATACGCGAGATCGCGCAACGGACCGGAATGGACGAGCAGGAACTGCTCAAGCAACTGTCCACGGCCTTGCCCGGCATCGTCGACAAGCTGACGCCGAACGGCCAGGTGCCGCAGCAGCACCAGGTCGCATCCGCGTTCAACAGCTAGCGCGTCGCGGACACCGCGATTGGAGCACTGCGCCTGGTGCGCGGTGTTTCGGTTTGCCGGGGATGAGTGTCTGGAGCGGGTAGCGGGAATCGAACCCGCATATTCAGCTTGGAAGGCTGCTGCTCTACCACTGAGCTATACCCGCGCCGTTCCTGAAGTACCGGATTCACCCGAAAAGCGCCATGCACTTTTCGGTCCGATTCTTTTCGCGTTTCAGGGCTTCCGGGCCGGCAGTGGTGGAGAGGGTTGGATTCGAACCAACGTAAGCTAAGCTAACGGATTTACAGTCCGTCCCCTTTAACCACTCGGGCACCTCTCCAGTCTGCCGCCGGAGCCATGCAACGAGGCATTCGCGCCAATCCGGACCCGAGTTATGTGTTCTCCGAAACCAGCGCAGCGCCTTATGGCGGCAAGCCCATTGGGTGTCAACCGCGCAACAAGGGTTTTTCGATGTTGTTCGCCGGCTGCGACGACGGGCCATATCCATGGCCGGAGGACACGGCTATAGAAGCCAGCCATGAGCGATAAAACCAACACTCCCAAAGACACCCATTACGCCAAGCTGCGCCGCGCCTATCGCGACGAGAAAAGCGGCGGCGCGCCGGCGTTCAGGCCCCGACAGCCGGTTCCGCCGGGCGAAAATGCCGCGGACGGCCTGGTGCGGCTCTATGGCCTGCACACGGTGCGCGCCGCACTCGACAATCCGCGCCGCAAGATCAGAAGGATGCTGGTGACGCGCAACGCGGCCGAGCGCCTGGAAATCGCCGATCTCGCCGCCCTGCCCTTCAAGACGGAACTGGTCGAACCCAGGGACATCGACAAGATCACCGGATCGGACGCCGTGCATCAGGGTGTGCTGATCGAGGCCGAGCCGCTGAAACCGAAGCGGCTTGACGCTCTTGGCGATGCAAAGCTGGTTCTGGTGCTCGATCAGGTCACCGACCCGCACAATGTCGGCGCCATCCTGCGCTCGGCGGTCGCCTTTGGCGCTGGCGCGCTGATCACCACGGCCCGCCACAGCCCGCAGGAATCGGGTGTGCTGGCGAAATCCGCCTCCGGTGCGCTGGAGCACATCGATCAGATCGAGGTGAAGAACCTCGCCGACGCGCTCGGCCAGCTGCACGAGGCCGGCTTCCGCACCATCGGGCTTGATTCGGACGCACCTGCGGAACTCGAAAAGAGCTTTGCCGGAGAAAAGATCGCGCTGGTGCTGGGCGCCGAAGGCAAGGGCCTGCGCCAGAAGACACGCGAAACGGTGACGACTCTGGCGCGGCTCGACATGCCCGGCGCGATCCATTCGCTCAACGTGTCGAATGCCGCGGCGATCAGCCTTTACGTGGCGCGGACATTTTTGAAGCGCGGCTGAGCCAGAAACAGCAGAAACATCTCGAAACGAGAAACGGGTTCCAGCGACAGACGCCGGAACCCGTTCTTCGATGGGCCAAGAGTTGGCGGCTTGGGAACGTTGCGCCGCCCTCTCCCGACCTATGCCGCTTTGCCCCGGGTGTCGGCTGCCTCGCTGCCGACCTCGAAATTGGCCATCCGCTCCAGCGCCCTGACCAGCGCCGAATGATCCTCCTTGGCGCCGCCATTGGCCGCGCAGGAATTGAAAAGCTGCTGCGTGGTGGACGTGTTGGGCAGCGACACGCCCAGCGCCTTCGCGCCCTCCAGCGCGAGGTTCAAATCCTTCTGGTGCAGTTCGATGCGGAAACCCGGCGCGAAGGTGCGCTTGACCATGCGCTCGCCATGCACTTCCAGAATGCGCGACGCCGCCAGGCCGCCCATCAGCGCCTGCCGGACCTTGGCCGGATCGGCGCCGGCTTTCGATGCAAAAACAAGCGCTTCGGCGACGGCTTCAATGGTCAGCGCGACAACGATCTGGTTGGCCACCTTGGTGGTCTGGCCAACGCCGTTGAGCCCGACCAGGGTGATGTTCTTGCCCATCTTCTCGAAGATGGGTTTGGCGCGGTCGAAGGGTTTTTCCTCGCCGCCGACCATGATGGTGAGGGATGCCGCCTTGGCGCCAACCTCGCCGCCCGAGACCGGGGCGTCGAGATAGTCGCAGCCCAGACCGTTGATTTTCCCAGCAAAAATCTTGGTCTCGATCGGCGAGATCGAGCTCATATCGATGACCAGCTTGCCCTTCGACAGGCCGGACGCGACGCCATTCTCGCCGAACAGCACATCGGCCACCTGCGGCGTGTCGGGCACCATCAGGATGATGATGTCGGCAGCCTTGGCCACGGCGGCATGGCCGGAAACTGACTTCAGACCCTTGGCGACGAGATCGGCGGCGGGTTTCGATCGATGGTTGCTGGCGATGACCTTGTAGCCGGCGTCGAGCAGATGCCCCGCCATCGGCGCGCCCATGATGCCGAGGCCGATGAAGCCGATGGTTTCCATTGTGGTTCTCCAAATGACTGTGTGAAACGCCCCCTCATCCGGCCCTTCGGGCCACCTTCTCCCCGGTGGGGAGAAGAGGTCGCCAACGGAGGTGCCTGTCTCTTCTCCCCACCGGGGAGAAGGTGGCCCGAAGGGCCGCATGAGGGGGCCTCTAGCGCTTACGCCGCAGCACTTCCCTGCCCGGCCAATTCCCGGAACCATCCCAACCCAGCTTCCGTACCCGCCTTCGGCTTGTACTCAGCCCCGACCCAGCCGGAATAGCCGATGCGGTCGATGTGCTCGTAGAGGAAGGGATAGTTGATCTCGCCCGTCCCCGGCTCGTGACGGCCGGGATTGTCCGCAAGCTGGATATGCGCGATGCGGCCAAGGTTAGCCTCGATGGTACGGGCGAGATCCCCCTCCATGATCTGCATGTGATAGATGTCGTATTGCAGGAACAGGTTCTTTGAGCCGACACGGTCGATCAGCGCCAGGGCTTGGTCCGAGTAGTTGAGGAAGAAGCCCGGAATATCGCGCGTGTTGATCGGCTCGATCAACAGCCTGATGCCGGCCTGCTCCAGCTTCTCCGCCGCGAAGGCGAGGTTTTCGGCAAAGACATCCTCCAGCACCTTGCGGTCGGCGCCGGCGGGCGCGATGCCGGCCAGGCAATTGACCTGCTGGCAGCCGAGCGCCTGCGCATAGGTGATCGCCTTGGCGATGCCCTGGCGGAATTCCGGCACGCGGTCCGGCAGCACCGCAATGCCACGCTCGCCCTTGCCCCAGTCACCCGCCGGCAGGTTGAACAGCACCTGCGTCAGGCCGTTCTTCTTCAACCGGGCCGCGACGACATCGGGCGCATGGTCATAGGGGCCGATATATTCGACGCCCTTGAAGCCAGCGCGGGCGGCGGCATCGAAACGGTCGAGGAAATCATGCTCGCCAAAGAGCATCGACAGATTGGCTGAAAAACGCGGCATTCTTTTTCTCCTTACTGTTCACCAGCCCAAGGCGTGTCGAGATTCAGGTCAGGCCGAGCCGAAAGCGGTGGCTTGCGAGAACCGGAGCGGAGCGTACTTCAGGTACGTGAGCACCGGAAGCGCAGGAAACTGCCGCTTGCAGGCCGGCCTCACCTGAATATCGGCACGCCTTAGTCCAGCATGACGATCGAAGTCGGCGCATCTTCGTGGCTCTCGGCAAGGTCCTCGAATTCGGTCACCTTGTCGATCTCCGTGCCCATGGAGATGTTGGTGACGCGCTCGAGGATGAATTCGAGCACGACCGGCACCTGATGTTCTTTCATCAGCCGCTGCGCCTCCTTGAAGGCACCCGCGAACTCTTCCGGCTTGCGCACCCTGACCGCCTTGCAGCCCATGGCTTCGGCAACGGCAACGTGGTCGACGCCATAGCCGGCCTCGGGATCGCCTGAGCGGTTGATGTTCTCGAAAGCGAGACTGACCTCGAAATCCATCGAAAAACCGCGCTGCGCCTGGCGGATCAGGCCGAGATAGGCGTTGTTCACCACGACATGCAGATAGGGCAATTTGTGCTGTGCGCCGACCGCCAGTTCCTCGATCATGAACTGGAAATCATAGTCGCCCGACAGCGCCACGATGGTGCGGTCCGGATCGGCGGCGCGAACGCCGAGAGCCGCCGGCAAGGTCCAGCCGAGCGGGCCGGCCTGGCCGCAGTTGATCCAGTTGCGCGGCTTGTAGACATGCAGGAACTGCGCGCCGGCAATCTGCGACAGGCCGATCGTGGTGACATAGGTGACGTCGCGGCCGAACGCCTTGTTCATCTCCTCGTAGACACGCTGCGGCTTCAGCGGCACCTGGTCGAAATGCGTCTTGCGATTCATGGTCTTC
>NZ_RZRQ01000035.1:0-29941 GCF_003997785.1 Mesorhizobium sp. M7D.F.Ca.US.004.01.2.1
GGCGATGTCTGATCGCCGTGTTCATTGGACGCGGAATGCTCGTTCAAGGAACCCGAAAAGCTGTCCAACTCGATATTGGTCGTCATGGCTGAAACCCCTCCGATATTTCCCGGATAGAGACAGCGGCCACTTCTACTTTGCAACAGTCTCGAAATCTATTTCATATATTCTGATATGCATGGTTCGGCATTTTTTACACGTGGTAAACCTCAAACATATAACCTGATATATGTTGGCTTCCATGCGACTTGCTTGACCGATGGCAGGCCGGAGTTTTCTGGTAAATGAAAGTATAAAATTGAATAAAATTTTATAGAAAATAGACGTAGTGATTTGCGGGAAAGTTATCCACCTTCCTTTCCAATAATTTGAGACAAGATTGGTAGCGTCCACAGTCAAAGGTGGGCGTTATGAAAAAAGAAAATTCCCTGGGAAAAACCAGGCTCAAGGTGCTCTTGCTGGCAATCGGGCTTGTCGGCCTGGCGGGGCCATCCTTCGCGAAGGCCGCTTCCAGCGAGGTCGCCGCATCCGGCACGGCTCTGGAAAAGGTCCAGACGCCGCCCTGTCTCGGCGGTGTTTCGCTGGCGAGGCCTCAGCCCTGGCAGCCTGTGGCCCCTTACCGGATCGGCATGGTTTTCAGCAGCTATGGCGCGGCGGTTTCCGACCGCGGGGATGGCTCGTCAGTGGCACAAGGTGAGGCCGGGATAGATCCGGTGCAGACGGCGTCGATCATTCCGGGCGTGTTCGGATCGGTTGCTTTGTCGATGCGCAATTTTCCAGTCGCGGCGCGCTGGGCGCCTGTCTACCAGGCAATCACCGCCTGCTCGGCAGGCAGTGCCTGCGAGCGCAAGAGCGCGGCTTTTGCCGACATGATCTCCGCCGCCCAAGGCAAGGGATTCAGCGAGAAACTATCCTTCGTCAACAGCAGCGTAAATCGCCTGATCGCATACCGGAAAGACAGCGTCGTCTACGGCAAACTCGACTATTGGGCGAAGCCTTCGGAGATTCTCGAGCGGCGCGCCGGCGACTGCGAGGATTTTGCCATCCTCAAGATGACGGCTCTGCTGAGGGCTGGCATTCCAACGCAAAGCATGGCGCTCGTTGTTCTCCAGGACCGCAAGCGAGGATTCTTTCACGCTGTACTCTCGGTGAGCACAGGCAGCGGCACCTTCATTCTCGACAGCCTCAGCAACACTGTTGTGCGCGATAGCGATCTCCCGGATTACGTTCCGCTCTATTCGTTCAGCACGGACCGGGCCTGGATCCACGGCTCGAGACCGGGCGGAGCCCAGATGGCTGACATCAAAGGCGGTTTCGCAACCGTCGCACCTGGCGAAGGTTTTCAGCCATAGGTTTCGGCAAGATTGTGCGATGCATTCCGGCGCGGGGGGACAGTCTATCTGTGGTCTAACCGCCGAAGACGAACGCCATCAGCAACTCCGGCTCGACCACCGGAGCCCTCACCACATTCAACTGCCCTCGGTATCGACGGTCACCGGCACCGATGACAAAACCGGTAGCCACGGGCGCTTCGCCATTGGCGTCGAGCCGCGCGAAGATGTCGGCCACATTGAGGTCCAGCGCCAGCTTGAGGTCGTGCCGGGCATCATCGTTTGGAACGATCGGCAATTGACGCTTGACCAGTTGCTGGAACGGCGCGTTGAACGTCAGGATCTTCTTCGATGAAGCCAGGGCAAAGGCCGGTGACGGGCAAGCGAGCAGTATAGCGCTGATGGTATTGATCGACGCAAGCCTTCGCAAAGTCAGGTTTTCGTCCGCCAATCCACGCATGCAGGCCACCCTGATCGCGGATGTCAGGTTACCTGTCTGCGCCTGGCTTTCGGCGATCTCATCGATGAGCATGCCGATCGTGCACTTCCTGCTTTCAGCCATCTGCTTCAGCGACATCCAGAATGCCCGCTCCAGACGGATGCCGCGTCGTATGCCGCCACGTGCCACGACCCGAAATTCCAGCCCAAAATCCTGGGCCGTGACCGCAGGAAGCAGCCGCTCGCCATCAGGATGGTGAAAGCTGGCGCTACCGCTCACTCATCGCCTCCTCACGTGCCTTGTTGATCGGCTTCAAGAGGTAGTGCAGGATCGTCTTGCGCCCGGTCTTGATGTCGACTGAACAGATCATTCCGGGGATGATCGAGTAAGCCTTGCCGTCTCTCTCAAGTGTCGATTTGTCCGTCGACACGCGCACCTGGTAATAGGGTTCCCCTGTCTTCTGGTCGACCAAGCTGTCAGCCGTAATGTTAGAGACCTTGCCTTCGATGCCGCCGAAGATCGAGAAATCATAGGCGGTGACCTTGATAAGTGCTTCCTGGTCGGGACGGATGAACGCGACATCCCGTGGCGAGACCCGTGCCTCCACAAGCAAGGTCTCGGAGGTTGGCACGATGCCGGCCACGACAGCACCAGGCTGGACGAAGGCCCCGACCGTGTTCAGCTCCAGCGTGTTGACGATGCCGTCCACCGGAGACCGGATATCGGTGCGCGCGACCTTGTCGGTGGCCCCCCTTATGGTTTCGTCCACCACCGAAAGGTCCGCCAGCGCCTGGGTAAGGTCGTCCAATGCCTCCTGCTGCAGTTGCAGGCCGAGTTCTTCGACCTGAAGCTGAGCTTCCGTAATCGACGATTTGATCTTCTTTATCGTTTCGCCGGCTAGGTTCAGCTGGCCGTTGAGTTCGGTCTGTTCGCGCTCTACCCGGAGCTGCTCGGTCCGTGCCATCAGGCCTTTCTTGACCATCGCGTCGACCAGTTTTGCCTCCTGGTCGCTGACCACCAGGTTTTTGGTCAGACGGTCGGAATTGGCCACCGCCTCGGCCAGTTCCCTCTCGCGCTGGTCAAGGCGTGACTTGAGCACGGACAGCTTGTTGTCGAAGTTCTCGCGTCGGGCGATGAGCAGCTTCTGTTCATTGTCGCAGATTTGCGGAGCGATTGACTGAATGTCCGGCGGGCACGGAAATGGGCCCGAGAGATTGCCGGCCTGTTCGTATTTCAGCCTTGCTATGCGCACTTCCAGCGCGCGCGCCTTGGCCTGCTGCTCGCCAAGACTGGACGTGTTGAGCGTGTTGTCCAGGCGAATGATGAGATCGTTCTTCTTGACGATCTGGCCAATCGTCACGGCGATTTCCTGAACGACACCGGCTTCGCTCGCCTGAATGATCTGGGTCTTGGAAGCGGGTATGACCTTGCCGTCGCCGCGTGCGATCTCATCGACTTCGGCAAAGGACGCCCAGGCGACAAAAACGACGAAGAGCGCTCCGATGATGAATATGGACGCCGACGCAAACAGCGGCGGTCGATCTTCTCTGGCAAGCATTTCCCACGCCCCAACGCATTGGATGCAATATTTGTCTTGTCAGGCGCTTGTTTTCTGCAACGCCTGTATGACTTGGTCTTTCGGTCCGTCAGCAACGATCTTGCCCTGTTCGATAACGATCAGGCGGTCGGCCAGTTCAAGCATGCTGAAGCGATGTGTCGAGACGATCAGCGTGGTGTCACGGTCAAAGGCGACTTTGAGCTGCTTGATCAACTGGCGTTCCGATGCGAGATCCATCGAGCCCGACGGCTCATCCAGAAAGACGATTTTCGGTTTGGTCAGCAGCAGGCGTGCGATCGCCACCGTCTGCCTCTGGCCGCCTGAAAGATTGGTGCCGCGCTCGCCGACATTCATGTCGTAGCCGCGTGGGTGGCGTGAGACGAAATCGTCGACGCCAGCCGCCTTTGCCGCCTCGATGATCTGCTCATCGGTAGCCTCGGGGCATGCCATCAGGAGGTTCTCCTTGATGGTGCCCGAGAACAGATCGCCAGCCTGCGCAACGATGCCGACCGCGGCGCGAACCTCGGACGGGTGATACTGGCGAATATCGATCCCGTCCAGCAGCAGCTCACCGGAGGTCGGCAGGAAAAGCCTGCCGATCAGCCGGCCCATCGTCGTCTTTCCCGATCCTATGCGGCCGATGATGCCGATCCGCTCACCCGGCTTGACCGAGAAATTCAGGCCGGTCAAAACCTCGTTTTCGGAGCCCGGATAGACAAACCCGACATTCCTGAACACCATCGCCCCCTTGCGAATGGGGCGGTTGACGAAACCCACCGTTTCCGGTCGGTCTTCCGGTTGAGCCATGATCGAGTTCACCATTCTCAACGAGAGCATGGCCTGGCGAAACCGGGACAGGGTGATGGCGATCTGGCCGAGCGGCGCTACGGCCCTGCTCGCCAGCATCACCGTTCCTATGATTGCTCCCGTCGAGACATGCCCTTCCGAGAAGGCATAAGCGCCGGCCACGACCAGAGCGACGGTCACCAGTTGCTGTATGGACTGGGTTATGTTGCCCGCGGCCGCCGAAAGCTGTTTGATCTTCTCGGACGTGTTGGCGGCGTTCTTGGAGTGCTCCCCCCATTTTCGCAGCAGATACGCCTCGGCGCGCAGCGACTTGATGGTCTCCAGCGTGGAGATGGATTCAACCAACAGGGCCTGGCGTTGCGAAGCTTCGTTCATCGACGCAGCGACGCGCTTGCCGATGCGGCGCTGGGTGATCAAACCGACGATGACGGACATCACGAAGGCCAGCGCCGGTATGATCACCAGCCAGCCGCCTATCGCGTAGATGACAAGAAGAAAGATGAAGACGAAGGCCGTGTCGATGAACACGCTGATGGTGTTCGAGGTGAAGAACTCTCTGACGAACTCATATTGCGTGACCCTGTTTGCGTATTCACCGGTCGAGCCGGGACGCGCCGACAGCGACGAGTTCAGCACTTTCTCGAACAGGAGATAGGATATCCGAAGATCCGCTTTGCGCCCTGCATAGTCGATGAGTGAAGCCCTGGCCGTCTTCAAGAGCAGGTCGAACAGGATGACAGCGCCAATGCCGATCGCCAGGACCCACAGCGTCGACACTGCCTTATTGGGCAGGATCCTGTCGTAGACGTTCATGGTGAAGATCGGCGAGGCTATGGCCAGAACATTGATGAACACCGCCGCCAGAACGACCTTCGAATAGGTCCGCCAGAAAGCGCCCATCGTTCCGGTCAGCCAGTGTCTTCTCTCGATCTTGGCTGCCGAGCCGACCGTCATGCCTTCGGCGGCGTTGGCGTAGGTTATCGAGAAGGATACGCCACCGCTGATATAGCTGGCGGCGAGTTCCGATCTGTCGATTGCGGTGCGGCCGTCTTCCTGCGGCGCGGTGATGTATGCACCGCCTTCGGTTTGGGCGAGCAGGGCGACCGGCAACTGGCTGACGCGAAAGACGATGGCGGGAAAGTCTACGCGTCCCCTGAGAAAGTCGCGGTGACTGAACTCGGTGACTTCCAGGCCGATGCGCTCGGCAAGGTGCCTGATGTCGTCGACCTCAATTCGCGTGTCCGAGAGCGGCACGCCGGCGAACAGCACGGTCTCCGCGCTCGGCCTGCCGAGATATCCGGCAACCGCTGAGAAGCAGGCCTTGAACGCCTCCTTGGGGGAGAGGATGTTGGGTTGCTGGTTCACGATCTGCCCGTCAGGACTCTCGCAGGACCTTGTGCCGTCTTATTTCTTCCTCACTGGGGCGAGGATGTCGAAAGGCAGGTCGTTCTTCTGCTCCGATGGCGTCCGCGCATAGGTTTCCGTGTCTGCGGTTTCCGGTGCTGCAAACTCGGCTCGTGCATAGGCCGTCGCTTGCTTTGCCGGCTGAAGGTTCATCGTTTTCAGCAATTGTCCGGTCGCGGCCAGAAGCCGGTACTGGGCAAACAGCGATGCATAGGAAGCGGTGTCCGCCAGCGTTGCCGTGTTGAACCGCGTATTCTGTGCATCGAGCACGTCGAGCAGCGAGCGCTGTCCGACTTTGAACTGCTCGCGATAGGAAGCGACCAGCTTCTCATTGGCGGCGGCCTGTTGCCTCAGGGTCTTTGCCAGATCGGCTTGCCGGAACCGGCGATCCCATGAGGTGCGAACAGCTTCCTCGATTTCGCGCTGGACCTGATGCAGCGCGAGACGCTGTTCACTGGTGCGGCGGATCTGCTCCTGCTCATTGGCCTTGTCGATGCCACCGCGGTAGAGGTTCCAGCGCAGGACCACGCGCGCTTGCAGGTCGGAAGTGTCGCCATTGTCACCGTCAATGTCAGTTCCCGCCCGGGCGACACCTTCAGCGATGATGGAGGGGCCAAATTTTGCCCGCGCAGCGTCCACGAGGGAGGCCGCCGCGTCGATGTCGCTGTTGGCCATGTGCACGCGCGGATTGCTTTCGCGCGCCAACCCTATTGCCTCGTCAAGCGAGCGCGGGAGTGCGGCCGAGACGTCGCCCGGTCTCGAAGGGCTGATCAGCGGCTTTCCGACGGTCTTGAAGAAGCGGATCTTGGCCGCTTCCAGTTCCTCGGTCGCCTCCTGCATGCGCGCCTTGGCGGCGAACAGCCGTTCCTCGGCCTGTTGCCGGTCGGCCTCGTTCAGCGCGCCGCCCGAGATGCCTTGCCGGATGTCGCCGAGAATTGCCTGATGGAAGCCGAGATTTTTCTTCGCTTCGGCGACAATCGACGCCTGCAGCATGTACTCCAGGTAGTCCTGGACAACGGACAGCCCGATGAATTCGGACCGTTCCAGCACCCGGAATGAAGCGCCATCGACGCGCGATGCCTGGCGGTTCAATTCGGCCCGCCTTGCGCCGCTGTCATAAAGCGTCTGCGAAACGGTAAGATCCGTTTCAGCTGGATAGAGCGCATCGTCTTGTATGGAAAGCGAGCGCCTGGATGGATTGTCCAGCCGGCGAACGCCAGCCGATGCCTCGACATCGACACTGGGAAGATAAAGGCCTTTGGCTTGCCGCAGCTCGAACTCGATTGCTTCGCGGTTTTCGATCGCCTGTCCAATCTCGGGATTGGATTCCACCGCAACAGCCATCGCCTCCTTGAGCGTGAGCGCATGAGCGCTCGCGCAGGTCAGCATCGTGGCCGCCATCAAGAGACCAAGGCGCTTGCCTATGGTCGACACGCTTGTCGTATTCATTCAACCCACCCTAACGTTTCCCCAGCGCCTTTTCACAGCGCTACAACCAAGCCCAGGGGCTGCCGTTGGAGAACTATCCAACAGATTCACGAAATATGTGAGTGATTATTAATTTAGATAACACTAAAAGAGCTGATTCGCGCTACAAGGCTGCGGGATGTAGCAAAAATAGCACATAAACATCGACCCGCTGCGGTTGCACCCGGACGCTGTCACGTGTGGGAAACCGCAAAAACATGAGGGCCGCCGGCCAATGCGGGCAGAATCGTAGCAGACGCGAACAGTCGCTATTGACGACTAATCCAGAGTTGGATCGCTGTTTCGGACAGCGCCACGCTAGGTGCCGCGTGCCATCGAGGATAGCAATTCCCGCCAAAACACGCTCTCGGCAGCCTGTCGGCGCCGACTAGATGTTCTCGCGGGTGTAGATCTCAAAGGGCAGGATCGTCGTGAAGTTGCCGCCTTCGTTCGGGGCGGAGACGGCGCGGACCATGCCGGCCAGCGCTTCTTGCGCGATGCGGGCGAGCGGATGCGAAATGACAAAAGTCAGCGTGCCGTCGAGCAGGGCTGGGCGCGTCGAGTCCATCAGCTCATAGCCGACGACGACGAGGCTGCCGGCCCGCCCGGTGGAGCGCAGCGCCGCGATGGTGCCGGTGATGCCGCCACCGGCGACATAGAGGCCGGACAGATCCGGATTTTCGTTCAGCAGCTTCTCGGTCATCTCCTGCGCGATGGCGCTCGATTCGAAGGTCAGCAGCGGCTCCAGCAGGGTGAAGCCAGGCGCGTGCTCGCGGAAAAAGGAACGGAAGCCGCTTTCGTTCATTTCCTGGCAGCGGTAGCGATGATTGCCGACGAGGATGCCCAATTTGCCGGGCGCCCGGCAGACATGCTCAAACACCCAGGCGGCGGTGCGCCCGACCTTCCAGTTGTCCAGTCCGATGTAGTGAACCTGACCCGTCGCCGAGATCTGCGAGATCAGCGCAAACACCGGCACGTTGCGCGCCTGCAGCGCGTCGACCGCCTGGGTGACCAGCGGATGGACGGCGGCGACAACGCCGACGGCGTCGCATTCGGCACCGAGCGCCAGCAGGCGCGCTCCGACGTTTTGCGGCGACAGATCGTCGAGAAACTCGATGCGCAGTTCTATCTCGCAGTCGGGCATGGCCGGCGCCACCGCGCGCAGCGCCTCGGCGATGTTGCGGTAGAAGGCGCGGCCCGGCTGGTGCAGCAGGAAGCCAAAGCGGTAGTGCGGCCGTGCGGCCGCTATGCGGCTGCGCAGCGCGCCCATGCCGTAGAAGCCAATCTGCTCGGCGGCCAGCCTGACGCGCTCGCGCGTGCCCTGGCGGACGGCACCAGCGCCGCTCAGCACCCGGTTGACGGTGGCCACCGAAACATTCGCCTCGGCAGCTACATCCCTGATCGTCGGGCGCTTGTTCTGATCCATTTCGTCTCATCCGCCTGTAGCAATTGATACGAAAATATCATTCATCGCGTCAGATTGATATGAATGACACAATCCATTTGGAACAAACATTCTATTCTTGATTCATTTTGGATCAAGATGTTTATCTCGTCAAAAGCAAGCAAGGCGGACGCACCGCCAGCCCAGGGATAGCAGCAGCACAGCGCAGACGGGTTTTCGCCCACCGCTCTCAGGCGGTGTGAGGCAGCGTGCGCGTGCGGCCCATCCCAAGACGTTGCGGGTGCGGCATTGCGGATGGAGGATTGCATGGACGATCTCAAATACGGCGTGCGCGACAAGCGCGGCGACTGGAAGCCGAACGGACGCATCGAGGGGGCGCCGTTATGGAACTGGCCGCCCAGGCTGCCGAAGATCCTGGCATGGCTACCCGGCTATATCTGGCCGTGGAATGCCTTCCACATGGCCACGGCGCTGATCTACTGGTTCTATATCGTGCCTGGCGTCGAGACGATGAAGACGATCAGCTGGGGCTGGGCGCTGTGGCTCTATGCCGTCAATGCCGCCACGATCCTCGTCTTCTACGGCATCTTCGAGCTGCGCTATTACATCAAGCGCACCCAGGCGACGCGGTTCAAATACAACCACAAATTCCCCGGCGATGCGCCCTCCGACGTGTTCTGGTTCCAGAGCCAGAACCTCGACAACTTCCTGCGCTCGTTCTTCATCACGATCCCGCTGTGGACCGTGGTCGAAGTCGTCTTCCTCTGGTGTTTTGCCAATGGCTACGTGCCGTGGGTCGGCTGGGCGGATCATCCGGTCTACCTCGCCGCACTGGTGCTGGTCGCGCCGGCCATCCACGAGGTGCACTTCTTCTTCATCCACCGCCTGATCCACTGGGGCCCGCTCTATCGCTGGATCCATTCGGTCCACCACAACTCGATCAACCCCTCGCCCTGGTCGTCGCTGTCGATGCATCCGGTGGAAGGCTTCCTCTATCACGCTGTCGCCTTCTGGCACCTGGTCATCCCGTCCAATCCGATCGTCGCGCTGTTCCAGCTGCATGTTGCCGGCTTCGGTGCCGTCAATGGCCATCTCGGCTTCGACAAGCTGGAAGTGACCGACGACAAGGCCGTCGATAGCCACGCCTACGCGCATTACCTGCACCACAAATATTTCGAGGTGAACTATGGCGGCGACGGGCTGATCCCGCTCGATCGGTGGTTCGGCACCTGGCACGACGGCACCAGGGAGGGCGAAGCCATGATGGACGCCCGCTTCCAGAAAAAGAAGGAACGCATGAACGCCAAAGCCGAGGCGAACCATTGATCACATGACGCGGCGCGCAATCGGGAGAGGTGCGCGCCTGCGGATGAATTATTTTTTCTAAACCCGTCTGACGACGGCAACCGGGAGGAAATGAAATGAAAACTATCACGAAACTGCTGACAGCGATCATGCTTGCGGGCGTGGCGGCGACATCGGCCACTTCGGCAATGGCTGACGGGGCGAAGATCTTCGTCATCGGCGGCAAGGCGGATGACCCGTTCTGGTCGAAGGTCAAGAAGGGCGCCGACGATGCCGGCAAGGTCGCCGAGCTGACCGGCGGCTCGGTCACCTGGCTCGGCCCGCAGAACTACGACAATCTCGGTCCGGACGCGGCCAAGCTGATCCGCACAGCGCTCAGCCAGAAGCCGAGCGCCATTGTCGGCCCCGACTGGGTCCCGGAGGCCATGGACGATGCCTTCAAGGAAGTCGTTGCAGCCGGCGTGCCGCTGATCATCTACAACTCCGGCGGCATGGACGCGGCCAAGCGGCTCGGCGCCATGAACTATGTCGGCAATGAAGAATACGCGGCTGGTCTGGGCGGCGGCGCCTATTACGGCAGCCATGGCTCCAAGAACGTGCTGTGCGTCAACACACTGCCCGGTGCCACCAACACCGAAGACCGCTGCAAGGGCATTGCCGACGCCATCGCCAAGAGCGGCGGCAAATCCAGCCAGTTGCCGCTGCCCTCGTCCAGCTTCGGCAACCCGACCGCGGTTGCCGAGGCGATCAAGGCCGCCGTGCTGAAGGACAACACCATCGATGGTGTCATCACCATCAGCGCCGGCGACGCCAACAGCGCCGCCAACGCCATCAGCCAGGCCAATGCCGGCGACAAGGTCAAGCTCGCTTCGTTTGACATGGACGAGACCGGCCTGCAGCGCATCAAGGCTGGTACGCAAATGTTCGCGGTCGACCAGCAACCCTATCTGCAGGGCTTTCTTGCGGTGTCGCTACTGAACGGCCTCGTCAACTATGGGCTCGACCTGCCGACCAAGCCGGTGCTGACCGGACCGGGAATCGTCGACGCCGCCAATGTCGACGCGACGATGGCCGGTGCCGGGGCCGGCGCCCGTTAGCTTCTGCAGACAGAGTGTCCGGCCCATTCGCGGGCCGGACATCATCTGCCACGCGCCGCCGACGATTGGCCGCGCCAGGCTCCCGTTGTTCAAGCCAGGGACATTTCGATGACATCCCAAGCCCATCACCAATCCGCCGTGGCAGCCACCGCGCCGCCCGCCCCGCACTCTTCGATGCCCTCGATCGGCAGCCTCGTGCGCCGCCCCGAAGTTGGCTCGCTGATCGGCATGGTCGCCGTTCTGGTGTTTTTCTCGATCTTCGGCGGCGCCAATTTCATGTCGGCCGGGGGTGCCGCGAGCTGGCTCAACGTCGCCTCGGAACTCGGCATCATCGCGCTTCCGATCGGGCTGCTGATGATCGCCGGGCATCTCGATCTCTCCGTCGGCTCGATGGTCCCCGCCAGTTCGATGACCATCGCTATCCTGTCGGGCCATTACGGCCTGCCGATCATCGTCGGCATCCTCGCCGCGCTCGGCCTTGGGCTCGCCGTCGGCTTCATCAACGGCGTGCTGGTGATCCGCACCAAGGTGCCGTCCTTCGTCGTCACCCTGGCCACGCTGTTTGCGCTCGCCGGCCTGACGCTCGGCCTCTCGGTCATCCTCTCCGGCAGCACCAGCGTCGCGCTGAAGAGCGGACCGACCGCCAAGCTTCTGTTCGGCGACTATCTCGGCGGCAAGTTCGAGGTGACGCTGTTCTGGTGGATCGCCGCCATCCTGATCGTCGGCTTCATCCTGAATTTCTCGCGCTTCGGCAACTGGATCCTGGCCATGGGCGGCGATGCCGTCAGCGCCCGCAACGCCGGCATCCCGACCGACCGGGTGACCATCGCCCTGTTCATGAGCAGCGGCCTGTGCGCCTCCTTTGTCGGCATGTCACAGGCGATCCTCTACAACAGCGCGCAAGTGGCCGCAGGCCAATCCTTCATCTTCAACTCGATCATCGCGGTGGTCATTGGCGGCGTGCTGCTCACCGGCGGCTACGGTTCGGTCGTCGGCATCGTGCTCGGCACGCTGACCTTCGCCATCGTCAACCAGGGCATTTTCTACACCGGCTTCGACGCCAACTGGGCAAGCCTGATCATCGGCGTCCTGCTGTTGGCGGCCGTGCTGATGAACAACACCTTCCGCACCATGGCGCTGACCTACGCACCACGTGCCAAATCGAGGGCTCGCTGATGACACCGCCCCTGCTCAGGCTGACTGGAATCAACAAGTCGTTCGGTCCGATCGATGTGCTCCACGACATCTCGCTCGAGGTCAACAGAGGCGAGGTGCTGTGCCTGCTCGGCGACAATGGCGCTGGCAAGTCGACGCTGATCAAGATCCTCTCCGGTGTCCACAAGCCGACATCGGGCACGATGGATATGGACGGCAAATCAGTCGCCTTCGACAGCCCGCGCGACGCCAGCGACCATGGCATCGCCACCGTCCACCAGTTCGGCGGGACGTTCCCGCTGATGAGCATCGGCCGCTCCTTCTTCGTCGGCGCCGAGCCGACGCGACGCTGGGGGCCGCTGACCATCTACGACCGCAAACGGGCCAACGAGATCGCCGTCACCGAGATGCGCCAGCTCGGCATCACCCGCATCGATGACGGCGACCGCCTTGTCGGTGGGCTGTCCGGTGGTGAACGCCAGGCGCTGGCGATCGCGCGCGCCGTGCATTTCGGCGCCAGCGTGCTGATCCTCGACGAGCCGACCGCGGCGCTTGGCGTCAAGGAGGCGGCGCACGTGCTGCGCATTGTGCTGCAGGCGCGCCGCAAGGGCATTGCGGTGATCTTCATCACCCACAATGTCGTCCATGCCCTGACCGTCGGCGACCACTTCGCCGTCCTCATCAGAGGCTCAAAGGCCGCCGACTTTCGCAAGGGCGAGAAGAGCCGCGAGGCGATCACCGACCTGATGGCCGGCGGCGAGCAGATGGCCGAGCTTGAAGCCGAGATCGAGAGCTTCTCGGCGGCTGACAACGGGCATGCGACGCAGGGCGCGAGCCACGCGTGACCAGTGAAGACGCCCATCTCCTCCTCCCGGGCATCTTCCTGTACGGCCGGCGGAATGCGTGGTCCGCCGGCCGCCTTTTTCAACCAACCAAAGACAGGCTTGCAGGAACCAGCAATGGCAAAGTGGATTGATGCGTGCGCGACCGATGACATCGAGGAAGAGGACGTCATCCGCTTCGATCACGAGGGCCGGACATTCGCCATCTACCGTAGCCCCGACGATGCATTCTTCTGCACCGACGGGCTGTGCACGCATGAGAAGGTGCATCTGAGCGGCGGGTTGGTTATGGAACACAGGATCGAATGCCCGAAGCACAACGGCGTGTTCGATTACCGGACCGGCGAAGCGCTGCGCGCACCGGTCTGCGTGAACCTGAAAACCTACACCACGAAGGTCGAGGACGGCCGCGTGTACATCGAGGTCTGACATGTCCGATACGTTTACGCTTGCGGCTTGCGTCGAAATGCTGTGGCGCGACCGGCCGATGGAATGGCGCGTCAAGCGCCTCACCGAAATGGGCTTCCAGGTCGGCCTCTGGAACTGGCCCGAGCACGATCTCGCAATGCTGGAAAGATCCGGCGCGACCTTCTCGATCATGAATGGATATTTGCACGGCCGGCTGGCCGATGACGAGGGTGCCGCCGAATTGCTGAAGACGGCTAAGGAGACGGCGGCGGTCGGCAAGCGCCTCGGCGTCGCGCGGCTCAATCTGCATGGTACCGGACTGGGCGATGGCGGCCTGCCGGTCACGCCCTGCGAGATCGTCACCGGCGCGATGTGGCTCAAGGCGCGCGACACGCTGAACCGCATTGCCGACCTCGCCGAAGCCGAGGGCGTGACGTTCACGCTGGAGAATTTGAACCTGCCGGTCGACCATCCCGGCGTGCCGTTTGGGCGCGCCGAGGACACGCTTGCACTAGTGTCTGATATCAACCGGCCGGGCCTGCGCCTCAATCTCGATCTCTACCATGCGCAGATCGGCGAAGGGAACCTGATCGAGCTGTGCCGCGCCTGCCTGCCGTGGATCGGCGAGGTCCAGGTGGCCGATGTGCCCGGACGCATGGAGCCCGGCACCGGCGAGATCAACTATCGCGGCATCGCCCGTGCACTGAAGGACATGGGCTACCGTGGGCCGGTGGGCATGGAGGCGTTTGCCTCCGGTGATCCCGAATTTGCCCTGCAGGCCTTCCGCGAAGCTTTCACCGTCTGAGGGAACAAGAATGGTCACCAAGAGCAGCCGCCCCACCGTCGCCGACATCCGCGCCATGAAGGGTCGCGGACAAAAGATTTCCATGCTGTACGTCACCTCGCTTGAGGAGGCGGCAGCGGCGGATGCAGCCGGCGTCGATATGCTTTCGATCGAGGGCCGCTTCTTCACGCCAGAGATGCGCGAGGCGGCCGGCCGCTGCTTCGTGCAGGTCGGGCTACCCTATGGCCCCGCCGGCGATCTGGTCACGTCGGAGGATTATCTGAAAACCGCCTACCACTTCATGCGCATCGGCGGCGATTGCTTCTACTGCGCCGCCTCGCTCGATATCCAGAAGGCGCTCTGCGACAATGCGGTGCCGGTCGTCGCCCATGTCGGCCTGATCCCCTCGCAATGCACCTGGACCGGCGGCTTCAAGGCCGTCGGCAGGACGGCCGAGAGTGCGCGGGCGGTGTGGGATCACGTCAAGCGCCTGGAGGCCATCGGCTGCTTCGGCGCCGAGCTGGAAGTGGTGCCCGACCGGGTTGCCGAACTGATCACCCGGAATACACCCTTGATCATGCTCGGCATGGGCGCCGGGCCGCATGCCGACGCACAGTATCTGTTCAGCGAGGACGTGCTTGGCCACACTGCTGGCCACAGGCCGCGCCACGCCAAGACCTACCGCAACTTCGCCGCCGAATATGAGCGGCTGCAGCGCGAGCGCATCGCCGCCTATCGTGAGTTCATATCCGACGTGCAGACCGGCGCCTATCCCGAGCCGCAGCACGTGGTTGCGGTCGCCGACGAGCAGCTTTCTGCTTTCAAGGCCTCTCTGGGTCTCTAGCGGCTATCTGCGGACGCGCGACCCGCGCAATCCGGCGACATGATAGGCCGCATTGCCTTCTGCAATCGCTCGCTGGATAGTCTCGGCCATGTTGGAGACCCTGGCGACTCACTGGCCACAAATTCTCGCCATCATCTCGGTGGTGATGGCGACCGCTGGCATCGCCCACGCCGTCATGACCAAGGAGGATGTCCGCGCCGCCACCGGCTGGGTCGGCGTCATGGTGCTGTCGCCGATCCTCGGCGTGCTGATCTATGCCGTCGCCGGCATCAACCGCATTCGTCGTGCCACGATCACCGCACAGCGTCCGCTGGCCGGCGACGCGGTGTCCGCCAAGTATGAACGCGACCTCGCCGCCGAAGAGGCCCTGATCGTCGAGCGGTACGGCCAGCGCTTCACGGGCTTGAGAACACTGGGCGACAGGGTGGCACGGCGCGCGCTCAACCCGGGAAATGCAATCGATGTGCTGGAGACAGGTGACGAGGCCTATGCCGCCATGTGCGCGGCCATCGACGGCGCCGAGCGCAGCATCCTGCTCGAGACCTATATTTTCGACAATGATGCCGTCGGCCTGCTCTTCGTCGAAGCGCTGGCTGGAGCTGTCCGGCGCGGCGTCACCGTCCGCGTGCTGATCGATGCCGTCGGCGCCCGCTACTCCGTGCCGAGCATCCTTGGGCATTTGCGCGAGGCCAACATCCCCGCCGATGTCTTCAACGGCAACATCGTCATGGGCCTGCGCCTGCCCTACGCCAATCTCAGGACCCACCGGAAGATCCTGGTGGTCGACGGCATGGCCGCCTTCACCGGCGGCATGAACATCCGCAAGGGCTTCTCCGCCGAATTCGCCGGCTCCAACAGCGCCAGGGACACACATTTCCGGGTGACCGGTCCGGTCGTAGCCGACCTCTTTTCGGTCGCCGCCGAGGACTGGCGCTTCGCCACCAATGAGGCTCTGAAGGGGGATGCCTGGCGAATTGCCCCGCTGTCACCGTCGCCCGGCGTGCCGATGCTGGTACGGGCGGTCGCGTCCGGCCCGGACGCCAGCAACGAGACCAACCACAAGCTGCTGATCGGTGCCTTCTCAGTCGCCCGCAAGTCGATCCGCCTGATGTCGCCCTATTTCCTGCCGGATCGGGAACTGATCAGTGCGCTGATCACCGCCGGCAGACGCGGTGTCGAAATCGACATCGTCGTGCCGGCCGTGAACAACCTCTTCCTAGTCGACCGTGCGATGACGGCGCAGTTCGACCAGGTGCTGAAACATTATTGCCGCGTCTGGCGTACCGAGGGACCGTTCGACCATTCGAAGCTGCTTTCGATCGACGGTGTGTGGGCCTATGTCGGCTCTTCCAATCTTGACGCCCGGTCGCTGCGGCTGAATTTCGAGATCGACCTCGAGGTGCTCGACGCCGGCTTTGCCAGCGAGATCGAGGCGCGGATCGGGTCGGCAATCGCCTCCGCCGTGCCGGTGACGCTGGACGCGTTGCGGGCCCGGCCATTCCTTATCAGGCTGTTCGACCGGGTGCTTTGGCTGGGTTCACCCTATCTCTAGATGGGCTTAGCCCTAGATGGGTTCACCCTATCTTTAACAAAACGACGTGTTTGCCGGATAGTTTGGTGTCGATCATGGAACATAAGCCCAAAGACTCTATTTGAGGTGCATGGTGAAAGCAGCTGAAATGGCAGGCACACGATGCGAATGAACGGACGCAGCCTCCCGGCAAGCATGCTTCTATCCATTCGTGACCGCCGGATGCAGAAGGCAAACGCCGCTGCACACAAGACGACAGCCATCACCGGCACACTGGTTGCCTCCTACAATGTCCACAAATGCATCGGCGTCGACAGGAAGTTCGACCCGGAGCGGACCATCCGCGTTATCCGCGAAATCGATCCGGATGTCATTGCGCTGCAGGAAGCCGACAACCGTTTCGGCGACCGTGATGGGCTTCTCGACCTGCCCCGGCTCGAGCGGGAAACCGGCCTGGTTCCGGTGCCGATTTCCGCGACCGGCAAGGGCCATGGCTGGCATGGCAATGTCCTGCTGTTCAAGAAGGGCGTCGTTCGTGACGTGCATCAGATCAAGCTTCCGGGTCTGGAGCCGCGCGGCGCGGTGGTGGCGGAGATCGACCTCGATGGAAGTCAGACGCTGCGCATTATCGCCGCCCATCTTGGCCTGCTGCGCCGTTCGCGCTCCCAGCAAGCACGTGTCGTGCTTGAACTGATGAACAGCCCGGACGAAAAGCCGACCTTGCTGCTCGGCGACCTCAACGAATGGCGGCTCGGCAACCGCTCCGCGCTCAACACGCTGCATGCGACGTTCGGCCCGCAGCCGCCGGCGGTCCCCACCTTCCCCTCAAACCTGCCGCTGCTGGCGCTCGACCGGATCATGGCCAACAGGCATGGCATGATTGCCGCTGTCGACGCGCATGACACGCCGCTTTCGCGCGTTGCCTCCGACCACCTGCCGCTGACGGCCTTCGTGCGCCTGGAGCGTGTCTCCGATAACGCCTTGATATCTCCGGCGTCGCAAAGCGTGTAGATTTCCGGTGGAACCGCCCGGTTCTTCCGCGAGTTGATATGTCGAGTTGATATGTCTTTAACTCGCAGGAGGATGAAATGAAAAAACTGATTTTAGCTTCCATGTTGGCATTTGCCGCGACAGCTGCGGTCATTGCACCCACGCAAGCCGCAAGCGTGATTATCCAGTCCGACGACAACAACCAGTATTCACAGGACGATCAGTCCGACAACGGCGAAATTGTCGTTCGTCGCCATCACCGGTATAACAACGACAACCAGTATGGTGACGATCAGAACGGCAGCGTGCAGTACGGTGACTACAACGATGGCGAGTATCGCCGCCACCACCGGCATCACCGCTGCCATATCGAACTGGTCAAGCACTGGCGCCACCACCACAGGGTGATCGAGGAGGTCCGCGTCTGCGGCTGATGCCTAGATAAACCGCCCAGCGAAAGCCGGCCGGTTTCGCTCTGGCATGACTAGCTGACGAAATAGCGCTGCCATTCGAAGTCGGTGATGTGCGACGCCTGCCAGGCGTCGAACGCCGCCTGCTCGGCCCGCCGGCTCTCGGCATAATTGTCGCGGAAGGCATCGCCGAAGGCATCAGCGCAGAAATCCGAGGCGGCGAACGCCTCGATCGAAGCATTGAGCGTGCCCGGCAGCTTCGGCTTGTCGAGATTGGCCAAGTTCGACGTCACCGGCGCTTCGAGCGGCAGCTCCTTCTCAATCCCCTCGCAGCCCGCCGCCAAGATCGCGGCAATCGACAGATAGGGATTGATGTCGGCGCCAGGCGCGCGATGCTCCAGCCGGCAGGCGCCGTCATTCGGCGTGGTGATGGCGCGGATGGGTGCTGTACGGTTCTCGAACCCCCAGGCGACGTCCTCCGGCGACCAGGCGCCACGATCGAAGCGGCGATAGGAATTGACCGTCGGCCGAAACAGCAGATGCGTTTCCTGCATCCGGTTGAGCAGGCCGGCAAGGAATTTGTCGGCGACCGGCGTCAGCCGGTTCGGACCGGCGGCGAAAGCCGGCTTGCCGTCGCGCCACAGGCTGACATGGTGATGCGCGCCACAGGCGCTTTCCTTGCCTGGCGGCTGGAAGCGCGTCATGAAAGTGGCGACCAGGCCACGCTCGGCGCACAGTTCACGCAGATGCAGCTTGGCGCGCATGGCGTCGTCGGCTGCCTGCAGCGCCGATTTCGGCGTCAGCGCGTATTCATACATGCCATAGCCATATTCGGTGACCAGCGAGGCAACGCCGATGCCGATGCTCTTCATGCGGGTGATGAATTCGGCGGCAAAATCCTGATATTCGCCGCTGCGCACCAGATCATAATTGATCAGCGAATGGCCCCAGGGCTTCAGCTCGCGGTAGCGCCCGGCGCGCATCAGATCGTGGTCGGCGTGGAAGATGCCGAACTCGTATTCGAGTGCGATCATCGGCTCGTAGCCGAGCGCCCGGGCGCGTTCCTCGACGCGGGCGAGCACGCCGCGCGGATCGAACGGGCAGACCGCGCCGTCGAGCATGTAGGAACTCGTGATGGCCGAGGCGAATTTCGGCTTCCAGCCGTGCTGGACGACCGTCGCCGGATCGATGATCCCCTTGATATTCGGGAAGCCATTCTCGTCATTGGCGCTCGGCGAGGCGAAGGCGACATCGCCCATCGGCTGGCCGTCGCCATGGGTGACGCAATACAGGATGGCGTTGATGGATTCGCCATAGGTCGAAAGCTTCAGCGGCGCGATCTTGGAGCGGAACGCTCCTGATGTGTCGACCGTATGCATCTCGATGAATTCGACGCCGCGCGTCGCCAGTTCGCGCTGCAGCGCCTCCAGCTTCGGCGCATACTCTGCAGCCTTGTCCTCAAATTCCACGTTCAGACCTCCACCAGGAAAACTCGGAGCAATTCCAGGAAAAGTGTGAAACGGTTTTCCGTCCGGAATTGCGTTAGAAGCGTTAGAAGAAAGAGATAGACGCTTCGCTATTTTGCGTTGCGCCTGAACAATCGCGACAGCAGTTCATCGAGCTCGTAGCGGCCGCTGATGCCGCTTGGCCGAAAAGCCATGCAAAGCACGATGACGACGCCGAGCGCCACACCCGACAGCCCGAGCAATTGCGGCAGCTGGATGCCGGCGATCGTCACGCCGGATTCAATGCTACGGATGAATTCGAGCCCAACCGAAAGCACGATCACGCCGGTGACCGCGCCTGTCACCGTCGCCATGCCACCCAGGATCAGCATCGCCAGCGTGTTGAAGATCATCTGGAAGTAGAAAAGCTTGGGACTGATCGTGCCCGCGAAATAGGCGTAGAGCACGCCGGCCAGGCCGCAGATCAGCGCCGACAGCACCCACGACATCAGCCGCAGGCCCCGGGCGTCGATGCCGAGCGCTGCCGCGGCTTGCGGGCTCTGGGCGCTGGCGCGGAGCTGCAGGCCCCAGCGGCTGTCCTTGAACAGCCGCGCCAGCACGATCACCACCACCGAAAACACCATCATCCAGGGCAGGCCGACCACCTTCGGGATGCCGAAGAAGGCCTGGTTGCCCTTGAACAGGTTGGTCCAGTTGAGAAACACCGAATGGACGATGATCAGCAGCGCCAGGCTGACGATGGTCGCGGCGACGCCCGACAGGCGGCTGATCACCTTACCGCTGACGGCGGCGACGATGCCGACCATGATGAGCGCGATGAGCGCCGACGACACCGGATCGAGTTGCAATGTGGCGAAGCCGAACGGCGCATTGGGGATCGACAGTTTCTTCATGGCCAGCGGCGTCGACAGGATGGCGACACCATAGGCGCCGAGGCCGACAAAGGCGCTGTGGCCGAGATTGGCGATGTTGCTGTTGCCCATGAACACCTGCAGGCCGACGACGACGATCAGGTTCACGAAGGCGCCGAGCGCCAGATAGGTGTAGTAGGTCGGTGCGAAATTCAGGATTAGCAGCCCGACCACCAGCACCGGTAGCGACGTCACCAGGCCACCGATGAGCGAGCGCGTCAGCGCAGCACGGGGCTGTGCGACAGCAGCAGGCGGAGATGCGGTCTCTTCGATTGCCTGCGACACCTCAAATCTCGCCACCTTCAAATCTCCTTGTCGCCGAGTTCGACCCGCTGGCCGAGCAGGCCTTCCGGCCGGTAGACAAGCAGCGCGACGATGATCACGTAGGTGAGCGCGTCCTTGAAGCCCCCATATTCCTGCGGCAACGCAACCAGCAGACCGACCTCGATGAAGCCGAGCAGCATGCCGCCGGCCGCAGCGCCCGCCAGCGAGCCGAAGCCGCCGATCACGCAGGCGACGAACGCCTTCAGCACCAGGCTGAAGCCGAGATCGGGCGAGACGCTGCCGCGCCGCGCGATGATGAAGACGGCGGCGATGCCGGCCAGCGCGCCGGAGATGGCGAAGGCGGTGGCGATCACCCGGTTCGCCTTGATCCCCATCAGCCGCACCGTGGCGAAATCGCGCGACGCCGCGCGGATGGCTAAGCCCAACGTCGAACGGTTGAGGAAGAGCACCAGGGCCAGGATGGTCAGGCCGGAGACGATGAGCTCCATCACCTGCAGCGACGACACCGCGAAGGGGCCGAAGAACCACATCTGGTTCAGCCCATTGAGGATCGAAACCGATTGCGGCTTTGGCGAGATCAGCAGCATGAACAGGTTCTGCACGACGATCGAGACGCCGAAGGCGGTCAACAGTCCTGTCGTCGTCGGCGCATAGCGCACCGGCCGGAACGCCACCCGCTCGAAAGCGATTGCCGCAAGTGCCGCGGCAGCGACAGCAAGCAGCACGGCGACGAATGGCGAGGTCAGTCCGAGCGCGGCCGCCAGGAACACGCTGTAGGCCGAGACGCCGATGATCTCGCCATGGGCGAAATTGACCAGGCCCATGATTGAGAACACCACGGCGAGGCCGAGCGCCACCAGCGAATATTCGGCACCGAAGGCCAGTGCATTGAGAAGCTGCTGCAAGGCATAATCCATGTCGCCGCCTCCCCGCCGATATAGAGGTTGAAGAGACCGTGTTCGTCCGCAAGGCTGGACGGCGGCCCGCTGTGGCGAAGCGTGCCGGCACTGACGACATAGACGCGGTCGGCGAAGCGCAGCGCCTGCCTGGCGTTCTGCTCGACCACCAGCAGCGTCAGCCCTTCCGCCTTAAGCTCGCCGATGAAATCGAAGATCTGCACCACGATCTTCGGCGCCAGCCCCAGCGACGGCTCGTCGAGCAACAGCAGCTTCGGCCGCGACATCAGCGACCTGGCAATGGCCAGCATCTGCTGCTCGCCACCGGAAAGCGTACCGGCCGCCTGCCCGTAGCGTTCGGAAAGCACCGGAAACAACGCCAGGAAGCGCTCGATGTCCTGGCGCACGCCCTTGGGATCGCGCCGTATCGCCGCACCAAGCCGCAGGTTCTCGCCGACCGTCAGATTGGCGAAGATGTGCCGGCCTTCCGGCGTCGAGGTCAGGCCGGCGCGAATGCGATCCTCGGTGCGGACACGCGAAATGTCCTGGCCGTCGAGAACGATGCGGCCGGAAGCCGGTGTGACCAGACCCGTCAGCGCATTGATGGTCGAGCTCTTGCCGGCGCCGTTGGGGCCGAGCAGGGCGACGAGTTCGCCCCGCCCGACCTTCAGGCTGAGGTCGCGCACCGCGCTCACCGCGCCGTAGCGGACAACCAGATTGTCGACGCTCAGCACGACAGCGCCTGCGCTGCGAAGGCTCGATCCATCATCGCCTGACCTACCTGCCTCAGTTCAGTGCCGGAACGAAGGTCGGCGGCGTGTCGGTGATCAGCACCCGCTTGCCGTTCGCAAATCCCATCACCGGCACCGCCTTGACCGGATAACCCTTCTTTTCGGCAAAGGAGATGATCGGCGCCGTGGTCCCGGGATAGCCGCCCGGCGCACGGATCGCCTCGCGCAAGGCGGCGGGCTCGACCGTGCCGGACTTCTTCGCCGCCTCGTAGCTGATCTGCACCATGTCTGCGCCAAGCGCGTCGAAGATGCCGTTGATCTTGTAGCCGTCGGCCTTGCACTGGGCCAGGAACTTGTCGATCGGGCTGTCTACGCCGGTCGCGCCATGGGTGGCGAACATCACCTTTTCCAGCGAGGCCGGATCACCGACGGTGCCTTCCAGCGACTTGTCGTCGAAGGCGTCGCAGCCGGCGACCCAGCCATCATAGCCATTGGCGCGCAGCTGGCGGATAAAAATGCCGACATCCGGCAGCACGCCGCAGATGTGGATGGCGTCCGGCTTCTGCGGCAACGCCTTGATGCTGGCGATCTGCGGCGACCAGTCTGATGTGCCCCAGGAATAGTTGAGCTTGGAGACGACCTTGCCGCCGAGATGCTCGAACACCTCGCCGAACCATTCCGGCAGCTTTTCCGAGTAGGAACCGGCATCGGGCGAGACCATCAGCGCCACGGTGCGCGCGCCCTTGCCGTAGAGCGCATTGGCGGTCGCTGCCGCATTGATCGGATCGGGCACCGCGCCGGCGATGAAATTGTCGAGGCCGGCCTGCTGCATCTCGAGCTGCGTGTTCGGCGCCGAGAACACGGTGGCGCCATAGGGCGCCGCGATCTGCGCCGTCGGGATCAGCGCATCGGGGAACGGCACGCCGGTAATGATCTGGGCGCCGGCATCGAGGAATTTCTGGCCGAGCGACACCGAAAGCTGCGGATCGGAGCGGTTGTCCTCGATCATCAGCTCGACCTTGGGATCGCCGGCGCCGGCAGCCTTGTTCAATTTGTCGGCCATGCAGCGTGCCCCTTCGGCCTCGCTGTAGGGTGCGTAGGTGCCGGTCATCGCCACCGCGAGACCGATCTTCAAATCGGCGGCCCCGGCATGCGTCACCTGCAAAAGCCCCGCCGCCACGACCGCGGCCCCCAAAATCATCTTGTCCATTGAACCCCTCCTTCTCCCTTGTTGTTGACGTTGCGGGGCGCCGTCACGATGTCTCGGACTGCCCGACATAAACCTCGATGACGCGTGGATCGCGCCACACCGCTTCGGTCTGCCCGGACGCGATCACCTGGCCCTGGTCCATGACGCAGAGCCGGTCGCAAAGCCGGTTGATGAAGCGCAAATCATGATCGATGACGATGGTCGCGCAGCCGACATCCCTGCGAATGCCCTCGATCGCCACCGCGAGCGTTTCGGACTCACCTTCATTGAGACCGGCCGCCGGCTCGTCGAGCAGCAGCAGCGACGGCCCCAGCGCCAGCGCGCGGGCGATTTCGAGCCGGCGCTGGCTGCCATAGGACAGCGTGCCGGCCGGAACGTCGGCGAAGCCGTCCAACTGATATTGGGCAAGCAGTTGATCGACGCCGATGCGTGCCGCCGCTTCCGGCCGCACCGCCTGGCAGGTGATATGGGCGACCTCGACATTCTGCCTAACGGTCAAATCCTTGAACAGCCGGATGGTCTGGAACGTACGCGCGACGCCCGCCCGGGCGCAGTACTCGGGGCCGTGGCCGGTGATCTCCTTGCCCGCCAGCCTGACACTGCCGGTGTCCGGCTTGAGCACGCCGGAGATGGCATTGACCAGGGTCGATTTTCCGGCGCCATTGGGGCCGATCAGGCCGAGGATTTCGCCGGCCTCGCAGGCCAGCGAGGCACTGCGCAACGCCTGCACGCCGCCAAAGGTCTTGCTGACTGCCTCAACCGACAGCATCGGTCACATCTCCCATCCGGCCGATGGCTATTTCTCCTGTCGGCCGGTCAACAGGATGCTAGACCCCGGACTTTTCCATAACAAGTATTTTTTTCCATTTTAGAAAATATTCTTAGAGGGCTCGAACTTTCGAGCCCGGATTCCGGTCAGGCCGGGATCAGACCCCGGCTCCGGCCGGGAGCCCGTCGCGCGGCACGGTGTTCGACATCAGCATGATCACCGGCTCGTCGCCCAGCGCGATATAGGCATGCTGCATTTCGCCGTCGAAAAGGATGCTATCGCCCGGCTGCAGCACTGTGGGATCATAATGGATCGTGTGCAGTTCCAGGCTGCCGCTCAGCACGTGGATGAATTCCTCGCCCGAATGGCTGCGCCAGCCGCCGTTCTCCTCGAAGCTCCTCGCACGCAGCGTGACACGCCAGAAAATGTTGGTCTTGTCGCGAAAATCGCTGCACAGGACCTCGAATTCCATCGCGTTGCCCTGGTGCAGGATGCCGCTGCCGGCGCGCGTGATCGAGCGCCGCGCCTGCATGCCCGGCTTCGGACTGAACAGGAAGGAGGCCACCGGCACATGCAGCACCCCGGCGATCATCAGCGCGACGTCGACCGTCAGCCGGGCCTTGCCGTTCTCCAGTTTCGACAATTGTGAAACCGAAAGACCGGAGCGTTCGCTGAGATCGCGCAGCGTGATGTTCTGCTCCTTGCGGGCATCGCGGATCTTGCTGCCCACATTGCCCTGCATCGTCCGCGCCCTTGGCTGTCGTGTTTCCAATTTGACAAGCTCTAGCCGGGCGGCCTTGGGGCGTCCAGCCTCTAGAACAATTCCAGGAAAAGTGTGCGGCGGTTTTCCCGGGAAAAGCCCATCGCGCTTTCCCTGGGGAATTGCGTCAAAACAAAGAGATAAAGCGGTTCGCCATTCGGCGAATCGCCTTAGACGGCTACGGCTGGCTTCGGCCATAGCGACATCGCGACGGTGGCAAAGACATCCTCCAAGGTGCGGCTGACGAGCTCGAATGTTTCCGGATCGGAAAGCAAGTCGTTGCGGACTTCGAGATAGAGGCAAGGCCTGCCCTGCTCCAGCCCGTGCCGGTTCAGCGTGTAGCCAACGGCCTGGCGCCAGTCATACGGCTCGTTGTCGCCGATCCTCAACCCGGCCTCGGCACCCCGCGCGCCAAGCGTTTTCAACACCGAGGTGACGAAGGGAGATGGCTCCCGCCACAGCACGCCGATGTCGACATTGCGCCTGACACCGCCCATCACCGGGGTGAAGGAATGCACAGAGATCAGCGCCTGCCGGCCCGCAGCGGCCTCGATAACAGCCTGTTCGACCGGTGCCCAGGCGATCATCTTGCGCAGCCTGACATCGACTGCATCGGGTGCGAGATTACCGGGCACCGGAATGCCGCCGAGGTCCGGGCGCATGAAATCCCATTCGCCGGCGGGCCTGTTGTAGTCGAGGAACAGCCGCGAATAATGAGCAACCACGGCCGGCGCTCGCAATGTCCGCGACAGCCGGCGCGTCAAGGCATCGATACCGATATCGACAGCGAAATGTGTGCCGAGATAGGGCGCTGCGAGGCCAAGGTCATGCCATGGCGCGGGCACCAGATTGCCCGCATGTTCGGCGATCAGCATATAGGGGCTTGCCGCCTCGATCCGCAGCCGCTCGACGCTGGCGGCGGCCAGCGCGGCGATTGCTCCATCATCAAGCCCTGCAAGGCTCGCGGCGTTCACCGGGCCACCTCTAGATCAGCCGATGACGGAGCGGACATGGTAGGCCTTCGCCGCTGTCGCCTCCGCCAGGCCGGCGCGGCCATTGGTGCGGCCGAGGCCGGAATTCTTGATGCCGCCCCAGGGCAGATGCAGGTCGGCGTGGTCGCAGCGGTTGAGATACACCGTGCCGGCCTCGACCTCGTCAAGCAGCGCCACGCCGCGATCGATATCCCGGGTCCAGATCGAGGCGCTGAGGCCGAAATCGCTGTCGTTCATCAGACGGATCGCCTCGTCATCGCTGCCGACGGACTGGATGCAGGCCACCGGCCCGAACAGCTCGTCGCGCATGATCTGCATGCTGTGGTCGACACCGACCAGCACTTCTGGCGCGACATAGGCGGCGCCGAGGCCAGAGGCCTTGAGCGTGCCGTCTCGCGGCATCAGGCGCCGGGCCCCTGCCCGCACCGCCTGCTCGGTGAGATCGCGGATCGTGTCGGCGGCACTCGCCCGCACCACCGGGCCAACCATCGGCTTCTCGTCAAAGGGATGTCCAATAGTCCATTTCGCCGTCTCGGCGACCAGCGCTTCGACGAAGCGGTCATGGATCGCCTTGTCGACATAGATGCGCTCGACCGAGCAGCAGGACTGGCCGGCATTGGAATAGGTGCCCTCGGCGATCTGCGGGATCGTTGCCTCGAGGTCGGCATCGGCGCGGACATAGGTCGGATCCTTGCCGCCGAGTTCGAGATGAACCTGCGTGAAGGTGCCCGCGGCGGCGGCATGGACGCGCCGGCCGCCATTGACCGAACCGATGAAATTCACCGCGTTGAAGGCGCCTGACGAGATCAAGCGCTCGGCATCGGCATGATCGAGATGCAAGCTCTGGAACACGCCCTCGGGGCCGCCGGCGGCACGGAAGGCCTCTTCCGCGAGTTCGGCAATCAGTGGCGTCTGCGGCGAATGCTTGAAGATCACCACATTACCGGCGGCGAGCGGCGCGGTCACAAGATAGCCGAGCATGGCGGTCGGATAGTTCCAGGCGCAGATCGACAGATGCAAGCCGCCCGCCACCGGCTTGGCATAGCGGCGGATGGTCTCATCCGAAGGATATGGCACATCGGCCAGCGCTTCCGGTGCGATGTCGGCAAGCAATTGTCCCACCAGCGCCAGGCGCGGCGTCTCGTCGGCCTGCCACAGCGGCCGGCCGATCTGCCACGCCACCATCTCGGCCAGCGGCATTGCCCGCGCCTTCATCTCCTCGCCGAAGCGCAGCAGGATCGCCAGCCTCTCGGCCAGCTTCGTCCGCCGCCAGGACGGCAGGGCTGCACGCGCCCGGGTCAGCGCTGCCTCGATGGTGGAACCGTCCGCATAAGAGCGCGTCGTATAGATCGAGTCGTCGACGGGAGAAGTCACGGAAAAGGTCCGCGCGCCGGAATGCAGGTTCATGCTGTTGAAATCCATCCGAGCTGAGGGGGCACTTTGGGTACGATATCGCGATTTTCCATTTTGGCAAATTTTTTCTAATACCGCTTGATGGATTTTTAGTCCGCCCCTATTGTCCTTTCGATCGGCATTTCGGCAGAAGCAGACGAGGGGTTCAGATGATCGCTTACGATTTCACCGGCAGGCATGCGGTCGTCGCCGGCGCAGGCGGCGGCATGGGCGAGGCGATCACGCTGGCGCTGCTCGATGCCGGCGCCTCCGTCACCGCCATCGACGTGAAGGCCCGGCCGGCCTCCCTCGCTTCTTACGACGACAGGCTCACCTTCGCGCAGGGCGACCTCACCGACGCCGCCTTTGTCGAACAGACGATCGGTACGGCGGGCCGCGAGCGCGGCGGCATCGACTATCTCGCCAATGTCGCCGGCGTGCTGTGGTTCGGTCGCGACAAGTCCGCCCTCGAGATGGATCTCGACGTCTGGGACGAGGTGTTCAGGATCAATTTGAAATCCTTCGTACACACGGCGCGCTCGGTCGTCCCGCATATGCGCTCGGGCGGACGCGGCGGCGCCATGGTGCATTTCTCGACCATCCAGTGGTATCGCGGCGACGCCAACCCGCAGGACGCCTATCAGGCATCTAAGGCCGGGGTCTGCGCGCTCTCGAAATCGCTCGCCATGCAGCTGGCCGGTGAGCGCATCCGCTCCAACGCCATCTGCCCCGGCATGGCGCTAACCCCGTTGCAGGCGCGCTGGGACACCGAGGAGAAGCGCTCGGCCGTTGCGAGCTACGCGCCGCTCGGCCGCATCGGCACGCCGCAGGACATGGCTAACGCGGCCCTGTTCCTGCTTTCCGACGCGGCGAGTTACATCACCGGCATCGAACTCGCCGTCGACGGCGGCCTGCTGATGCGCATGTAGCCAGCACGCCCGCTGCCGGGCTGTGGCGGCACCGGCGCCAAGACCATAGCTGCGGTCATCGCCGCGGCACGCATGGTCGCAAAGCCTGCAACAGGGAGAATGAGACGGCATGACATGCCGGGTCTCTCAGCGATCACAATCTGTCAACTTTCCGTTCCTTGCCGTCTAACGGATTGGAACACCCCTATATGGAAATTGCGGGCCACGAACCGCCGGCGATGGCAAGGATCATCGCGACGCGACGGAGCGGACGGCCCGTGTCCGGAAAGCGATATCCATACCGCTTTTCCCGTTGAAGGGAGGCGCGACCATGCGCAATTTCACACCAAGGATCATAGCAATCGCATCGCTACTGGCGGCGGTGCCGCTATCGAGTGCTTACGCGGTACACCGCCACAGGGTCGAACCGCAGGGGCATGTCTGTCGAGCCAAGAGCGGTCCTCGACCAGTTGCAGGGCGTGAAGCAGGGGATTATCGAGGCAAGGGATGCCAAGGCGATCACCCCTGAGCAGGAGCACGATCTGATGATGAGGGCCGACAGCATCCATCGCTCGGCCACGGGCGGCGGCGCGTACCAAGGTTTGCTCAGCCAGATCGAGAATCTGGATCAGCGACTGCAGGATGATTCAGGCGGCGGCTTCTACATCGGCGACGGTGCCGATGGCGGCTATTATCCAAACGGCTGACGCAGGCCGACAATGATCGCACGGCGCCTCCGGCGATTTCCGGGGGCGCCGGTTTTCCGACAGCATATAGAAGAAGGCAAAACCTACTGAGCCGACGCGACAGCGGACGCGACGTCTCCTATGCTCTGGCCGTAGCAATCAGTTCGCACGCTGCGCCATGAACTGGCCGCTATCGGACAGGCCTCTTCTCCAACTTTGGTACCCTCTGGACACGGCTGTGGAAGGCTGAAAAATGTGGAACGCAACTCCGCGTTTGGAGTTGAATCGGAACATGAGGAGGATGGCGCTGAATCTGGAAGACATTGCCGGCCATCCGGCCCTGCATCGCCATGTTCAGGCACAGTCGCTGGCGCTGATCCGTATCTATGAAGAGAGCCCGCGGCTGGCTTCCATTTTCGCCACGCAGCAGCGTTGGCTGATGGGCCATGTCGGCCTTGCCATGCATTTCAGGCGCGACCCGAACGACCGGCGCAAGGAGTTGACGGTATCGCGTTTCATCGAGTTCGTGCACCGGCACGCTGTGGCCAGCCGCAACACGGCGGACGCCTTCATCAAGGAGATGCTGCACTACCACATTGCCGAGTATGTGTCGGGCGGGGACGGCCGTACGCACCCCTTGCAGCCGACGGCGGCAACCGTGCAGACTTTTACCGGTTGGGTCCTTGCCCATCTGCAGACGCTGGACCATCTCGACGGCGCTGACCGCTTGGCCAGGTTCCTGGAACACCCCGAGATGGTTGCCAGGCTGCAGCCTCTGGTGGCGGACGGCCTGCTTGCCTCCAAGCCGGTGCGCGAGCCCAACCAGACATTCTCCCTGTTCATCTGGCTCAACAATGGCGGCATCGTCATGGACTGGCTGATGTCGGGCATCGACCCCGATCATGCCGGTCTGGAGCAGATTCCAACGAGCGTGGTTTCGATCGGAGATTTCGCCAAATGGCTCAAGCTCTCGCGGACACACCTGGCCCGCAAGCTGCGCGCCGCCGAGGAACTCGGCAGCATCGGCTGGCTCGGCCCGCGCGGTCATTCGGTGATGTGGGTGTCGAACACCTTCTATCAGGAGTACATGACCGTCCAGGCCGCCAAGCTGGCCATTGTCGATGCCGCCTTCAACGCCTGTTTTCCACCGGCCGCTGC
>NZ_RZRQ01000360.1:0-5458 GCF_003997785.1 Mesorhizobium sp. M7D.F.Ca.US.004.01.2.1
GACGAGGAGCAGGCAACCGCGATGGTCAGTCGCGTGCTGGAAAGCTATGGCCGACTTGACATGCTGTTCAATGTCGCCGGCGTCGGCGTCGCGGCCCCCTTCCAGAACACCACCACCAGCGAATACCGGGCGATGGTCGACATCAACATTCTGGGTTTGCTCTATACGATCAACGCAGCGCTGCCGGCGATGAAACGGCAGGGTTCGGGCCATATCGTCATCGTCTCGTCGGGCACCGGCCGCTACATCCACCCTTCGGTCGTCTATTCCGGCACCAAGCACGCGGCCAGCGCCATGGCGGAATCGCTGCGCCGCGAAATCGGCAAGAACGGCATCCGCGTCACCGTGATCGAGCCAGGCGCGGTCAAAACCGAGTTCACGGCCAACATGCGCGATGACGTGCGCCTGGCGGTAGAGCAAAGACTGGGCGACATGGAACAGCTGGAGAGCGAGGATATCGCCGCTGCGATGCTCTACGCGGTTTCACAGCCACCAAGGGTCAACGTCAACATCCTGACGCTCTACCCGACGCAGCAGGCATGAAAACCCGCAGCCCGTCCCCAGTCGCGATCGATTGCCCGTGGCGTATGAAAGTGGCGCCAGTGGGCCTTATGGGGGGAAGCCTAACAGGGCGGCTAGTAGAAATGTTCAGTTTGGGCAGTTATAAGGTTTCGCAATTTTCTTATAACGCTTGAACTTGGGGGACGCGACAAGGCGCGCTGACTGAAGGTGTTTGGGATGTACGATGCGCCGCTCGACGACCTCGTCGAGCGGCAATGCATGGCGGCTCCGAACCCTACGAAACAGCCTTCTCACGAACCGGCAGCTTCCAGCCTGGCCTGACGAAGTGGCAGGTGTAGCCGTTGGGGTATTTCTCCAGATAGTCCTGATGCTCAGGCTCGGCTTCCCAGAAGGGACCGGCCGGCACGACTTCGGTGACGACCTTGCCCGGCCACAGACCCGAGGCATCGACGTCGGCGATGGTGTCCTCGGCGACGCGCTTCTGTTGGTCGCTGGTGTAGTAGATCGCGGAGCGATAGCTCATCCCGACGTCGTTGCCCTGCCGGTTGCGGGTCGTCGGATCGTGGATCTGGAAAAAGCGCTCCAGCAGCGTGCGATAGCTTATGATGGCCGGATCGAAATTGATCTCGATGGCTTCGGCATGGCTGCCATGGTTGCGATAGGTGGCGTTGGCCACGTCGCCGCCGCTGTAGCCGACACGGGTGGAGATGACGCCGGGATAGCGCCGTATCAAATCCTGCATACCCCAGAAGCAGCCGCCCGCAAGGACTGCGCGTTCGGTCGAAGTCGCCATATCACGTCTCCTCAAAAGCAAGTTGATCTCCCCATAAATGGGTATTCTCACCTGCTTCGTCCAGCGGACCGGCTGATCTGCTTCAGTTGCTCGGCCGGGCGAGGCTGTCGATCACACCCGGCAACTGCCTCACGCCGGGCGGAACGGCGGCAAAACTGATCGCCACCGGCGGCGCCTTGAGCGACCAGCTGAAAAGAACGGTCTTGACCGGGATGTTGTCCAGCCACGGCTGCAGCCGAGGTGGCACGCCGCGCCCAGGCCAGACCAGGAGTATGCCGTGGTCGCGCAGCCGCTGGCTGGTGATCCAGGGGGCGAGCCGCATATCGAGCTCGGTGAAGATCGACGGCTTGTCATAGGCATTCAGGCCCGCCAGCAACGCGATACGGGTATCGCCGCCGACGATGTCGAGCCGACCGGGCACCGCCGTGTGCCAGACGGCCTCGGCCTCATCCGAGATCTGCTGGGCCGGCCAGCACACGGCATCCATCCGGCCGCGCAAATTGCAGCTCGTCCAGCGGATACCCGCATATGCACCAGACATGCCGATAATGCAGACAAACGCGCAGATCGCCAGCCGTCGCATCTCGACGGCGCCGAGCCGATGACCCAGCAAGGCAATCGCCACAACGCCGACAAGATTGTACATCGGCGCGCCCCAGGCCTCGCCGGCGCCGGTGAACAGCGAAGCCACCATGACGAGGACCGCCGGGCCAAGCCCCATCCACACGACATAGACCAGCGTGCCGCGCCCGACGGGCTCTTCCGGCGCGGGCGAGCGCCGCAACAGCCCCGATATCGCCAGCACCAGAACGAAGCCGCAGAGCCCGGCTATCTGGACGCTGATATAATAAAAGCGGGAGCGATGGGCTAGCACCCACTGATCGCGCCAAGCGGCATAGGTCAGCGGCAGGAAATCCATGCGGTAGAGCTCGACGGCCAGCGGCGCTGCGACAGCGATGAAAACCGCCAGCCCAAGCCATGGCCAGGGCGTAGCCAGCCGACTGCGTGCCCGTGTGTCCGACAACAGCCAAATCGCGCCGAAGAGCAACAGCAGCCCGGTGGAAAATTTGGCATAGAGGCCGACGCCGGACACCAAGCCGAGCGCCAGCCACCAGCCCGGCCCGCCGCCACGGCTTGCACGCCACAGCAGCCAGCAGATGGCGGCCCAGAAGGGCATCTGCGCGTAGTCATGATTGAACTGCGGAGTGGGCCAGCCGAAGAAATACAACGACGGCATCAAAAGCACGGCGGCCAGCGCGCGCGTTCTCCCGAGCATGTCGCGGGCCAGCAGGTAGACGAAGATAAAGGTCGCCGAGACGACGAACTGGGCAAGCAGATATTGCGGCCAGCGGAACGATCCGGTCAGAAGATGGCTGGTCTCGAGCAGCCAGCCGGGAAGCTGCGGATGCTTGTAGGTCAACAGCACCCATTCGCGACCCCACATGAAGCCCTCGACGACATCGCCGGGCGGGGCGGCGTCGACAAGTGCCGGCATCACGGTCCAACACAGGATCTGCGTCAGGCATAAAATTGCCAGAACAGCTTCCGGATAACGGGGCAGATCCGACCAGATCGACGACTGGCGCCAGTCGCCTGGAACAGAACTGCCGACCGGCAGCCAGCCGTTCATGGGTTCATCGATTCGCGTCATGCGGTGGGTAAATCACATCGGACGGTTTTTCGAACAGCCCAGAACTCAAAGCTTACGAAAATGTATACTTAAACGACCATTGCAAAACCAAGATTGAGGCAGAGTTTCGCCTCACGATGCTGCCTCTCCCCTCACATGCAAGCAAGACGACAATGGAAAACGCCCTCCTGCGGCACCTCGAACGTGCCAAGCATGGCGCATTGGCCGTGATCGCGGCAGGCGTCGTTTGCGCCTGACCGGGCCCCCGGTCCCCCACCAACAAGCATCCAGGATTCAAAATGCGCCACCACCATGCCGTCATCCACTACCGTGCGCTCGACTTCTGGATGGCGCGCGCGGCCGTTCTGGTCATCATCTGCCTGCAGCTTCTGGTCATCAACAACCTCTCATTCGGGCCACGCTGGCTGGCCCCGGCGCTGGAGGCCGCCCTGCTGCTGCCCTTGTCGGTGGCCACGGCCTGGACCCAGGCCGCCACCCGAAAGGCGGTCGAGGATCACGAGTGGCATGCGATCGGCCAGTTTCGCGTGATGATCCGCAGGACCGCCCTAACCATGACCGCCATCATCAGCGTCATGAATTGCGGTTCGTTGGTCTTGCTGGTGCGTGCCTTGCTGGAGGGCCATGCCGGCAACAGCGGCACGACGCTGCTGATCGACGCCCTCAACATCTGGGTCACAAACGTCATCGTCTTTGCCTTGTGGTTCTGGAGCACCGACCGCGGCGGGCCGCCGACCTGCGGCCTCGTCAAGCTTGCGCAGGCCGATTTCCTGTTTGCGCAGATGACGCTGAACGACCGTGAGCTTCGCGATTGGCTGCCCGGCTTCGTCGACTATTTCTTCCTCGCCTTCACCAATGCGACAGCCTTCTCGCCGACCGATACCTTGCCACTCTCCCAACGCGCCAAGCTGCTGATGATGGCCGAGGCCATGATCTCGCTGCTGACCATCGCCCTAGTCGCGGCGCGCGCCGTCAATATCCTGGCTTGATCAGGCCAAAACGCAGAAAATAGCCCGCCCGGCGAACCGGAACGGGCTATTTTGGGTTATCTTCGACGGTTCGAGTGTCGCGCGAGAACGTGCCTCGGTAGTTCTACCAAGCAGTCGCCAACCGGAGACAGCAGCTACTCCTCCGGCGCGGGCTTGAACCTGCGCACCACAAACTCGAACAGGACGTCCGAAATCCACATGGCGCAGACGCCAATCAGGAAGGCGGCGGCCAGCGTGGTGGTATCGTCGGCCAGGTCAGGCATCGGCAAGCCGGTGATCCTGGCGTAGGACACCACCGGCAGCGTCAGGTAAGCCGCTGCCAGCGCGCCGCAGATCGGCGAGGCCACCATTTCGCGCAGCTTATAGCGATGCCGCGACAGCGCCCGCAGAACACCGCCGGCAAGGCCAGCCGCCACGACCGGCCCCTTGATGCCAAGCAGGTCGAAAAGATCGTGCATCACGGCCTCCATCCACAGAGCGTCTGGCCCTTTTCGTTGTGAGCCAGGATCGCCGCCACCGACGTCCCGGAAAGGGTCGCCACCTCTGCCCGTGTCGGCCGGATGGGATGCCCGGCCGCGCAGAACGACCCGCCTGATGTTGTGCAGCCGGCCAGCGTGAGCGAGAGCACTATGATCTTGACCATCTGCCCAGCCTCCCCCGGTTGTCGTCCGGCGTCCGCCCGGCGACGGCGTCGTCGATCTTCTGGGCTTCGGTTGCAGCAGCAGCATCTTTCAGAGCCTGCTTGTCCCGCTCTCGCTTCGCGCCTCGCAGATTGCCCCACCCTGCCGCAACAACGGTGGCGATGGCACCAAGAGCCGCGATGGCTATCCCTGCATGCTCGAGCAGAAAGGCGATGAGCGCGGTCATAGATGCCTCACTATGATGCAAACGGACACACCAATCGAAAAGCCGATGCAATATGGCTTGAACACTTCAAGCCAAGCGATGACGAGTTGTTGGAGACCTTCCATCTTACTGCTCCTCTGCCGGTGGCGGTGGCGCGACCATGCCCGCCGGCCCGTCGCGAACGGCGTTGATGATGATCTTGGCCAGCGCAATGGCGCCGCTGATCTGAAGCGCAGTGCGGTCGCTGACCCCGAACATCGTCCAGTCGAAGCCGGCCAGGGCGCCGCCGCAGATGATCGCGATCAGCGTGTTGAGAAGATTGTGCAGCGCGTTGGTGTTGAACCATGTCATCAAAAGAGGCTCCCGAAAAACCCGGTGACGTGATGGCAGAAGGCCACGAGCGCTCCGGCGATGAGGACGAGGATGCCGGCCACGGCAGCCGTCTTGCCGCCGGATGGCGGTGCCGGCGGCATGGGCTGGACCGTCGGCGCCCCACCAGTTGATGTTTCGACCCTGGCCGGCTGCGGCGCCGGCGCGGCCCCCGGTGCCGCCGGTCGTTGCGCCGACATCAGCAAGGCCTGAACCCGCACCGATCTGACGCGATCGGACCAACCTCGGCCGAAGGTTTTCCATGTCGGCAGCCGTTGGAGAAACGTCAGC
>NZ_RZRQ01000361.1:0-5457 GCF_003997785.1 Mesorhizobium sp. M7D.F.Ca.US.004.01.2.1
GGCCTGGCCGAGATCAAGCCGGAATGGATCGGCGCCAATCTTTTGATCGAAGGGGTGCCGAACCTCTCTATGCTGCCTGCCGGCACGCTGCTGTTCTTCAAGGGCGGCGTTGCCATCAAGGTCGACGCACAGAACGGACCATGCCGCATCGCCGGCCGGTCGATCGCCGAGAATGCCGGAATGGCCGACGTCGAGGCCGGTGCGCTGCTGTTCCCGAAGGTCGCGAAACGGCTGCGTGGCGTCGTCGCCTGGGTCGAAAAACCAGGAACCATCAAGGCCGGTGAGGAGATGTCCGTGCGCGTGCCTGAGCAGTGGATTTATGAGGCATAGCTGTGCGGCAACCAGAGGGCAGGGGCTACGCCGCCTTATGAGGCGGCGTAGCAAAGCCGCCAAGCGTTAGCTCTTGCGGTTTTTCTTCGCGCCTTGCGCCATGATGGAAACGTGATCCCATTTGTCCCAGGTGGCGAGCCGGTTGGCGTATTCCTGGCGTATCATCGGCAGGCCGCCGTCGCCGAAGAACACCCGGAGCGGTGGCTCGGCAGCATCGACAATGGCCAGCATCGCCGGCCCGGTGGCCTCGGGATCGCCGGCGACCGAATTGGCGCGGCGCTCGGCCATCTTGGCGCGGGCAGGCGCATAGGCCTCGATAGGCTGGGAGACCTTTGCCGACGGGCCGGCCCAGTCGGTGGAGAAGCCACCCGGCTCGACCAGCGTCACATGGATGCCGAATTCCGCGACTTCGATGCTGAGCGACTGGCTGAAAGCCTCCAGCGCCCATTTCGAGGCGTGGTAGAGGCCGAGCGAGGCAAAGGCATTGACGCCGCCGATCGACGAGATCTGGATGATGTGGCCGGACCGCTGCGCCCGCATGATCGGCAGCGCGGCCTGGGTGACCCACAGGGCGCCGAAGACATTGGTTTCGATCTGGTCGCGGGCTTCCTGTTCGCTGACCTCCTCGATGGCGCCGAAATGGCCGTAGCCGGCATTGTTGATGACGACGTCGAGCCGGCCAAAGCGCTTGTGCGCCTCGGCGACAGCGGCATCGACGGCTTTCTTGTCGGTGACGTCGAGCTTTATCGCGGCGACGTTGTCGCCATATTTCTCGACGAGATCGGCGAGCGTGCCGGCGTCGCGGGCGGTCGCGGCAACGCGGTCGCCACGCGCGAGCGCCGCCTCGACCCAGACGCGGCCAAAACCCTTCGACGATCCGGTGATGAACCAAACCTGGTTTGTCATGATGTGGAATCCTTGCCCCTGCGGGCGCAATTTTCTGGTGAAAGCGGAGGCTTCTCCGCTTTCGGCATATACGGCCTATCCCGTGATTTTCCAGAGGCGGGGGGATTCTTTTTGAACAAGAGGCCCCTTGATCAGGGGTAATTCACCTGAGACGACCATGCCGGGTCGTCGTGCTTTTGCCAGTAGAGTGCCATCAGCCGGCTAGTGATCGCGCCGACCTTGCCGTGCGCAATCCGGACGCCGTCGATCTCCGTCACCGGCATGATGCCGCCCGCGGTCGAGGTGATGAAAACCTCGTCTGCCTCGCGCAATGCGGCGACGCTAACATCGGTGGCGGTGGCGGCAAGACCTTCTTCGGCGCACAGGTCGAAGACCGTGCGGCGGGTGATGCCGGGCAGCACGCCAATGGAAGGCGTCGACAGTTTTCCATCCCTGACGCAGAAGACGTTGAAGCCCGGGCCTTCGGCGACGTTGCCATTGAAGTCGAGAATCACTGCGGTCTCGGCGCCGCGGTCATAGGCATCGTAGAGGCCGCGCACCAGATCGAGCCAGTGGTAGTTCTTGATCGCCGGGTCGATCGAGGCCGGCGGAATACGCACCTTGTCGCTGATGGCGACACGCAGGCCGCGCTGCAACTGCTCGGCATTGGCGACCGAGCCGAACGGCACGGCGAACGCCATGAAGCGGTTGACTGCCTGGCGCGGGTCGCGGCTGAAGGTCGGCGAGGTGCCGCGCGTGCACAGCATCTCGACATAGGCGGCGCGATGACCCGACAGCGCCACGCAATTGTGCAGGATTTCGGTCACGCCTTCGCGATCGAAGGGAATGGTCATGCGCAGCTTTTCCAGCCCGCCGAAGAAGCGGTCGAGATGCAAATCGAGGCGGAAGAAACGGCCATTCCAGACATGCACGGTGTCGTAAGTGGCGTCGGAATGCAGAAAACCCCAGTCCAGCACCGAGATCTTGGCTTGCGACATCGGCAGGTACTGGCCGTCGAGGAAAGCGACGCCCTCGGGATAGGAATGCGGGTCGACGTGGCGGTCGCCAACCACGGGCAGTTGCTTCTCGTCCCGTGTCATCTGGCTCATCGGGGCCTCCTGTCGCGCAAGGCGAGGTCAGTAGGCTACCGGCGGTGCGCAGAAGGCATAGAGCCACCCGCCCGGCGCTGTTCGGCCTCGATGACGATCTCGCTGATACATTGGATCGGAATTGCCTTACATTGCGCGCTCTGAACGGAGGGGAAGATGGGCAGGCTTGGGGCCGTCATAGCAGCCATGACGATGTTCGGCGCTGCGGGCGAAGCCAGCGCCCAGTGCGCGCGCGAAGGCGAGGAATTGTGCCAGAGCAGCCAGACCTATCGCTGCGAGAAAACCGGCAACGAATTGACGCCGATCTTCCAGAACCTGCCTTGCGCGGTGAATGTGCCGTCGCTGAGCGGCACCTGGGTCGGCAGCGGCCACCAGAGCCCGGCCGGCGATGCCGGGGCCGACTGGACGATCGCCATGACGATCAACGATGGCGGCGCGTCGATCGACTATCCGTCGCTCGGCTGCGGCGGATCCCTATCGCAGACGTCCAGGGACGATATTTCGGCGGAATACCACGAGAGCATCACTTACGGTCAGGACAAATGCATAGACGGCGGCAATATCACCGTCAGGTTCTTCAAGGGGAATCTGTCCTGGACCTGGGTCGGCCAGGCTGACGGCCAGCCCTACAACGCAGTCGCCGTTCTGAAGCGGAAATAAGAGACTGTTTGGAAATTCTACACTGGCGGCCGTCTAGCGGCGTTTTCTGCGCTTCCAGTGCTCATGGACCCAAATGTCCGCTGCGCTCCGGTTCTCGAAACCACCACCATATGACTCGCCAGAGCGAATTCGAAACAGTCTCCAGGCGGACTACCGCCTCAATCCTCTTCGTCGTCGGCGTCGAGCAGGCGTGTCGCGCGCCAGCGGGTGAGCACGATGTTGATCTGCTCGATGACGAAGAAACGCGCCGAGTCGCGGTCGTAACCTTCGGCCAGAAGCTTTTCGTAGTCGGTGTGCATGTGGCGGATATGGGCAATCGTCGCCAGCCATACGGCGATGCCCGGCGGCAAGGTCTTCATGTGAACCGCGCCGGCGTCGGTGCGGATCTTCTCCATGTCGGCATAGGGCGCCAGCGGCAGAAGTGCGGTCAGCGCCTTGGCGATGGCGCGGCGGCGGCCGGTCGGCGCTGTCATCGCCGACCCCCATTGGGCTCGTCGCGTCCTTCGATGGTCGCCTCCGGTATGGCGTCGGTCGAGGCGAAATAAGGCTTGATGTCGATGACCGGCGTGCCGTCGAGCACATCGATGGCGTCGAGATCGATGCGGCCGGTACCGATGTCGACGGCAATCAGCCTGGCGATATGCAGCCCGATAGGGTTCGGGCGAGCAGGGGAGCGCAGCGAAAATACGCCTTTCGTTTCAGCCGCATGGCGCGGTTTCTGCACAATCAGAGTCCGCGGCGCATGATGCAGCCAGGACAGGATGATGACGTGGCTGGCGCGCTCCAGCCCCTGCAGGCCATCGCGATAGGGCGCGTCGATGGTCAGCACCGCCTCCTGCCCGGTCTCGCGCGCGGTGCGCATGTTCTTCGGGCATGTTTCGCGCGTCGTCCATGGCGAGGCGATGTGGCCGATGAAGACGATCCCGCCATCAGGCGGCATCAGTGCCGGATCGTTCTCCAGCCTCTGCTCGCCTTCGCGCGTCTCGAACATCTCACGCGTTTCGGTCATCCTGCTCTCATCTCGCATCTTTTTGTTCGTGCATGTCGTTGCCCCAAAACCGCGACCCACTTTTGGGCCACATGCATCGCGAGTCGACGCATGCGCCATTTTCTTGTCCGGAAGCGACATAGCGCTTGCAAGGTTTTGAAAATCGACATAAACATATGTTTATATCTTTTCAAAGAGAATACGCTGATGCATGTCTCGCTCGACACCATGGTGGATACGTTGAAGGCGGCGGCCGAATCCAGCCGGCTGCGCATACTGGCACTGTTGTCGCGCGGCGACCTCACCGTTTCCGACCTTACCGAAATTCTCGGCCAGTCGCAGCCGCGCGTTTCGCGGCACCTGAAGCTCTTGCTGGAGGCCGGGTTGATCGGCCGCTACCAGGAAGGGTCGTGGGCCTTCTTCCGCCTGTCGGACGCGGATTCCGCGCGGGACTTCGTCATGGGGCTGGTTTCCGGCATTCGCGGTGCCGATCCGCAGGTCGAGCGCGATCTTGAGCGCCTGGCCTCGGTCAAGCGCAAGCGGCAGGACCGGGCGGTCGAGTATTTTTCCGTGAATGCTGCGAGCTGGGATCATATCCGCTCGTTGCATGTGCCGGACCGCGCCGTCGAAGCCGCAATGTTGAAGCTGGTGGGCAAGCGGCCGTTCCAGTCGATGCTCGATCTCGGCACCGGCACCGGGCGGTTGCTCGAAATCTTCTCGCCGCTCTATCGGCGCGGTGTCGGCATCGACATGTCGCGCGAGATGCTGACCGTGGCGCGCGCCAATCTCGACAAGGCCGGCGTTTCGAATGCGCAGGTGCGGCAGGGCGACATCTTCGCGCCGCCGGTCGAGCGCGATGCCTTCGATCTCGTCACCATCCATCAGGTGCTGCACTATCTCGACGATCCCGCCCGCGCCATCCACGAGGCGGCGCGGCTTTTGCGTCCAGCCGGGCGGCTGGTCATCGTCGATTTCGCGCCGCATGCGCTGGAATTCCTGCGCGAGGAGCACGCGCATATGCGGCTCGGCTTTTCCGACCGGCAGATCGCCGACTGGTTTGCGGAAGCCGGACTCGATCTCGAGGATGCCCAAGAGTTCGAGCCGCGCGGCGGCAACGAGGCGAGGCTCACCGTGAAACTCTGGCTTGGCCGCGACCGGCGCCTCCTGATCGCCGATCCTTCCAACGACACAAGGCAGGCCAAAGCGAACTCGATAGGGGAAATCGCATGAACCAGTTCCGCTTTTCCCGCCGCCCCGACATTGGCGACAAGGTCCGGGTTTCCTTCGAATTCTTCCCACCGAAGACGGACGAGATGGAAGCAAGGCTGTGGGAGACGGTCACAAGGCTGGAGCCGCTGAAGCCGAAATTCGTCTCGGTGACCTACGGCGCCGGCGGCTCGACGCGCGAGCGCACCGCCCGTACTGTAAAGCGCATCCTGACGGAAACCGCTATTCCCGCCGCGGCGCATCTGACCTGTGTCGGTG
>NZ_RZRQ01000362.1:0-5452 GCF_003997785.1 Mesorhizobium sp. M7D.F.Ca.US.004.01.2.1
GTGCTGGTGGTGCCGCATGCGGGTCCGCTGGTCACCACCTTCAAACACGTGCTGCTCGCCTGGAACGGCAGCAAGGAAGCGGCGCGCGCCGCCTTCGACGCGCTGCCCTTCATCATCGAAGCCGAGAAGACCGACATATTGGTCATCGACCCCCCTGAAACGCTCGACGACAGCCCAGAGGCCGCCGGGGCCGAAATCGCGTCCGCGCTATCGCGCCACGGCGCCACCGTGAGCGTCTCGGTGCAGCGTTCGGGCGGCAATTCGATCGATGACATCATCCAGACCAGGATCGCGGAGACCGGCGCCGACCTGCTGGTGCTCGGCGCCTACAGCCACTCATGGCTGCGCCAGCTTCTGTTCGGCGGCGTGACGCGCACGGTGCTGCGCACCGCGCCGGTGGCAGCCTTCCTGTCGCGCTGATGCCTGTCGCTCAAAAAAATGGCTCCGGTTTTGAGACAACGACATGCATGCAAGCAGAGACTTGAGGCGCGTCGCATGAATCCGTTTCGACGCGATACGCTTTAAGTCCACAGTGATCACTCAGGCCTGCCCTTGCCAAGGCCCCTGCTCTTGCCAAGACGGGGGCTTTCCGGCTAATTCCGCGCGCATTCCCCTGTTTTCTTGCGCGCGATCCCCGCGTGCTGCGGAGTGCGCGACATGTCCCTTCCCGAAAAAGCCTTTCCTGTCTCCTGGGACCAGTTCCATCGTGACGCCCGCGCGCTCGCCTGGCGGCTGGCCGGTGCCAACAAAGGGCAGTGGAAAGCGATCGTCTGCATCACGCGAGGCGGGCTGGTCCCCGCGGCGATCATCTCGCGCGAACTCGGCATCCGCGTCATCGAGACGGTCTGTGTCGCCTCCTATCACGACTATACCAGCCAGGGGCAGCTGCAGGTCCTCAAGGAGATCACCCCTGCCCTGCTCGCCGAAGACGGCGCCGGCGTGCTGATCATCGACGACCTGACCGACACCGGCAAGACAGCGGGCATCGTGCGCGCGATGATGCCCAAGGCGCATTTCGCCACCGTCTACGCCAAGCCGAAAGGCCGGCCGCTGGTCGATACTTTCGTCACCGAAGTCAGCCAGGACACCTGGATCTATTTCCCGTGGGACATGGGCTTCACCTACCAGAAGCCGATCGCCGACGACCACGCCGGCTGATTCGCAACAACCTGCCTGTTACATACCAGCAGCTTGCACCGGACATGATTTGCTTTCGCAAACGGGCCTGGCAGGCCAGATATTTTGTGAAATCGACGCCTATTGGTGGAAATCGCCAGGGAGAGTGAAATTTTTTACTTTTATTGCTGATAATTAGCCGTAAGATTCGTGAGGCGGCAAACGATTCTGGGGGCTGGGGTTAGCTTCTCCGATGTTGACGAGGCCAACGACGCACAACCATCTGGTCGAAAGGGTCCGGCGACTCTTCGGCACCGCACCCTGTCGCCTACAGGTTGCCGCCCTGCCTTGGCGCGATACCGGGAACGGCGTCGAGATCATGCTGATCACCAGTCGCGATACCGGTCGCTGGGTTTTGCCCAAGGGCTGGCCAGAGGCCAGGGAGCCGCTCTGCGAGGCCGCAGCGCGCGAGGCCGGCGAGGAAGCCGGGCTGCGCGGCAGTGTCTCTCATCTCGAAGCCGGCCGTTACTTCTACGCCAAGGTACTGGCTTCCGGCGAAGAAGTGCCGTGCGAGGTCCTGGTGTTCCCGCTGCATGTCGACAAGATCGCCGACCGCTGGAAGGAAAAACACTCCCGCACCCGCAAATGGGTCAGTTCCAGCGAAGCGGTGCACATGATCAACGAACCTGATCTTTGCCAGATTATCGCCTATTTCTGCGCCGACCCGCACAGCTTTCCCTAAACGGGATTGGATGGCCGCACCGCGCGCCCAAGTTGTAAACCAGTTCGGCTTGCAAGGCGCGATACGCATTTGCGCATCAACGTGAATGCTTTGCTAAGGAATCAAAGGTAGGATTCGGCAGCTCTGGTATTTTTCAGCGATGTCGAACCCTGCAAATCCGATTCCGAACGTGTCCGACGAGCCCCAGCGCGAGCATCGTCCGCGTGTGCTCAAGGGCGGGTCAATCATTACCGGAATTTCGAATTCGGAAGTCGGTTGCACGCTGCGCAATCAGCACGAAAGTGGCGCCGAACTGAAGATACCGCTCGAAGCCCGGGTTCCCGATCACTTTCTTCTCTATGTGCCGCTCGACGGCATTGCCTATCGGTGCGAGGTCCGCTGGCGGCGCAACGACCGCATCGGGGTGCAGTTCACCAGCACCGAGCCAAAACCCCGGCTGCATTACGGCTGATCCTGCCGGGACCTGGGGTTGGCAAGCCGACCACCAGCCAATCTCGAAAACATCAAGCTAAATTAGCGGCTATGGCTGGCCGTTCCGCCAACCCAGACGCGTTTCAATACGCCCGGCGCTCAGTTTGACCAGCGCAGCCAGGTCCGGGTTCTTTTGTTTCAGCTTCAGGTCGGGAACGACGATCGAGATCGTCGCGCGACAGGCTCCCAGATTGTCGCGGATCGGAGCGGCGATACAGGCGACTGAAAAATCGGATTCGCCGGCCTGGATCGACAGCCCCTGCGCCAGCGTCGCTGCGGATGCCTTGGCAAGCACATTCTTGTCGGTTTCGGCGCGCCCCGTCGGCGAGGCCGTCGCCGAGCGGGCGAAGATCTCCAGACGCTCGGCTTCCGGCAAATGACCGACCAACAGCCGGCCCGAGGCGGTCCAGTTGAGCGGCGTGCGCGTGCCGACGCGCGACGTCACCTGGAAATGATCCTTGCCCTCTTCCATGGCGAAGACGACCATGTGGTCGCCATCGCGACCACATATCTGGACGGTCTCTTTCGAATTCTGGGCCAGTTCATGCATTTCCTGCACCGCAACGTTGAGCAGGTCGAGGGTGCGGGCATAGGTCAAGCCATATTGATATAGCCGCGGCCCGAGCCACAACAGGCCGCCATCCTTGCGGTCCAGAAGCTCCTTCTCGACCATGTCGTCGACAATGACATAGATGGTCGACAGCGGTGCGCCGATATCGCGCGCGATCTCATAGGCGGTTGCAGGCCGTCCCTGCCGCTGCAGGCAATCCAGAATCTGCAACGCACGGTCAATGCCGCTGGTACGCGACCGGCGCGGCTCTGTAGCGACCTTGGTGCTGCTCAGGTCTCGATCGGTTGTCGTCGTTGCCATGAGGCCTCGGGGTTCATCGCGCATGGTTGTCACAGGGCAGTAGCATGGCGGCAGTCAATCCGGCCAGTTGAGGATTGCCGCCTCGCTGGCGAGGACGCGCTCGTTGAAAGGCGTCGCGATGATCTCATTCGACTTGCGCGCAATATCGAGTTCCTCGCCAAGTCGGGCAGCCACGACGAACTCTTCGTCCGGATGAAGGTTGCAGGGGTCGAGAAGGAAATAGCCATGCTCGACTTCGTGGTCGCGCACGATCACCGGCCGGTCGCCGGCGGCCAGACGATCGGCGAGATCCCATGCGGTGATGCGGGCCTGTGCCGGATCGATCGTAAGCTTCAGGCGGTCGAGCGGGTTGTTGGTCGGATCGGGCTCGATGCTGACATTGACGCCAGCCCGCCCTTCAAGCGTCTGTATCCAGCAATCGAGCGCCCTGCGTTCGCGGGCACGAATGGCGTCATGGTCACGCACCTTCCAGGCCTGAAGTGCCGCGAGCGCCCCGACGATGCCCTCCTTGCCCACCTTCATGCCACGGCCGATGCCGCGGTTCTGCAGGTAGACGTTGCGAACTCTTTCCTTCGGCCCTGCGACAATGCCGGAGGTCGGGCCGCCAAGGAATTTGTGGCCGGAATAAAGGACGAGATCGGCGCCGGTTGCGAGAAAGCCGGTGAGATCATATTCCGACGCCGCATCGACGATGACAGGCACGCCACGCGCGTGCGCAACCTCGGCAAAGATCGCCAGCGGTATCTGGGCATAGTCGACCACATGATGCGAAACGACAAAGACCGCCGCCGCGGTGCGATCGGTGATGGCACCAGCCAGATGATAGGCCGAGGCGCTGGTCGCCTGGCCAACCGGGACGACCTTGGCGCCGGTCAGCCGGATCGCCTGTTCCACCGGCGCACCATAGGAGATCATGTGCCCGGACTGGATCAGCACCTCGTCTTTCAGGCCTGATGTGTCGGGCAGCCGCTCGATCGCCCAGAGGTTCGGCCCGGTCATGCAGGCAGCCACGGCAAGACTGATCGCCGCCGAACAGGAAGCCGTGATGAAGCCGGCTTCGGCGCCGGTCAATTGCGCAATGACGGCACTGGCACGCCGATGCAGGTCGCCCATTTCGACGAATTCGCCGAGGATGGCGGAGACGGCCTCGACCGCTTGCGGGACGACGATGGAGGCACCAAGCGAGGTCATCGTGCCGGACACGTTGATGACGGGCCTCAAGCCCAGCTGGCGGCGGATGTTGTCGGGTCTGTTGTGCTTGGTCATGTCCTGTCCTCAGTCGATCGCTATGACGGCTTCGATCTCGACGGTGATGCGGCCGGGCAAGGAGCCATGGCCTACCGCTGAACGCGCGTGGATACCGGCTTCCTGGAAAACATCGATAAGCAGGTCCGAACAGCCATTGATGACAGCCGGATGGTCGGCAAAGTCGGGTGTCGCGTTGACCATGCCGAACAGCTTGACCACACGCCGCACACGGCGCAAGTCGCCCAGGGCCGCGTGCATGACGGCGATCAGGTTAATGCCCGTCAGCCGGGCATGGGCATAGGCCTCGTCAATGGTGACGTCGGCGCCGACCTTGCCGGTATGGAGCCGGCCATCGGCTTCGCTCGGTCCCTGGCCGGACAGGAACAGCAGCTTTCCCTCCTGGACGTGGGTAACAAAATTGGCGATTGGCGACGGCGCCTCGGGCAACGTTATGCCAAGCGCCGAAAGCCGGCTGTAGGGCGTGCTGTCCGGATGCTTGAACAGCTCGGAAAAGGTCATTTCAAACTCCAGTCAGACATTTTTTCATTGTGGCGGATGCATGCCACGTGATGTCCGCCGCCGACAGGCTCGACCGGCGGCACGGTTTCAGCGCAGGCCGCGATCGCTTCCGGACAGCGGGTGCGGAAGACGCAGCCGGAAGGCGGATCGATCGGGCTTGGAATGTCGCCATGCAAAGGTATGTGCGAGCGGCGCCGCGTCGGGTCCGGCACTGGCGCTGTCGCCAGCAGGGCTTTCGTGTAGGGGTGGCGTGGCGCGGCATAGACAAGGCGGCTCGGGCCGCGCTCCATGACGCGGCCGAGATACATGACCACCACCTCGTCGCAGAGATATTCGACCACCGAGAGGTCATGCGCGATGAACAGCAGCGTCAGGCCAAGCTTTCTTTGCAAGTCGCCGAACAGATTGAGCACCTGTGCCTGCACCGAGACATCGAGCGCCGAAACCGGTTCGTCGGCGACGATGAATTGCGGCTCGACGGCGAG
>NZ_RZRQ01000363.1:0-5440 GCF_003997785.1 Mesorhizobium sp. M7D.F.Ca.US.004.01.2.1
CGCCATGCCAAGGCTCTCGGCGATATCGTCGGTCACCGGCTGGATGCGCACGCCGAGCCAGCCGCGCCGTGTCTCGCCGAACTGGCGCAACTGGTCGACGACGCCCGAGGCGAGCTGCGAGGGAATGGAGAAGCCGATGCCGATCGAGCCGCCGGAAGGCGAAATGATCGCGGTGTTGATGCCGATGACCTCGCCTGCACTGTTGAACAGCGGTCCGCCGGAATTGCCGCGGTTGATCGCGGCATCGGTCTGGATGAAGTCGTCATAGGGGCCGGAATTGATGTCGCGGTTGCGGGCGGAGACGATGCCGACCGTCACCGTGCCGCCGAGGCCGAACGGATTGCCGATCGCCATCACCCAGTCGCCGACGCGCATCTTGGTGGAATCGCCGAACTTCACGGCTGTCAGCTTGTGGCCCTTCGGATCGACCTTCAGCACCGCGACATCCGTCTTGGTATCGGTGCCGACCAGCGTCGCCTTCAAGGTGATGCCGTCGGAGAAATTGACCTCGATGTCGTCGGCGTCGGCGATGACATGGTTGTTGGTGACAACGATGCCTTGCTCGGCATCGATGACGAAGCCGGAGCCCAAAGACTGCACCTTCTGCGCGCCGTTGTCCTTGTCGCCGCCACGGTTCTTGAAGAAATCGTCGAAGAAATCCTGGAAGGGTGAGCCCTCGGGCAACTGAGGCATCGGCACCGCACCCGGACCTTCGGTGCCCTTCACCGTCTGCGAGGTCGAGATATTGACCACGGCGCCGAGCAGGCCTTGCGCCAGGTCGGCGACCGAAGCAGGTCCATCCGCGGCAAATGTCGGTGTCACGGACGGGACAGCGACGGCGCTGACAAGAAGTGCCGCCGCGCCGGCGATGAACGTCCGCCGTGCCGCGCGCAAAATAGTATTGGATGTCATCGAGAAGCCTCCCGGTATTCTTGAAAAGAAAAGCGCTTCGACGAAAACGCCGCGTCGCGCCATGTTGGCAAAAAATACGGCACGTTTGCGGCTATGACTATCGGCAGAGGATAAATCATCCGTTATCTCGGATCGAAGCTCGTATCCCGAGATCGAAACTCATATCCCCGGGATCGAAGCTCGTATCCGAAAACCGATGCTCTTGCCGCCGTCATCCGCCTCGCACCAGCCAGACGATGCCGACACCGATGGCGATCGCCGCCAGCCCGGCAGTCCGGAGCGCGTTCTCGGGCAGCGACAGCACTTCGGTGGCAAGCTTCCTGGCAAGGCCGGGAAAGCCGCCATAGACCAGACCTTCTATGACAAGGACGAGGCCCATGGCGGCGAGAAAATCCTGCACCGGCCGCTACTGGCCGGTGCTTGGCTGTGCCGCCGGCGCGGCAGGTGCCGTCGCCGGAGCGGTTGGGGCCGGCGAAACCGACTTCGCCGGCGCCTCGCTGCCGTCGGGATTGCGGAAGAAACGGAAGAACTCCGAGTTCGGCGACAGCACCATCGTCGTTCCGGTGTTGTCCAGCGCCGTGCCATAGGCATTCATCGACCGGTAGAAGTCGAAGAAAGCCGGATCGCGCTGATACGCTCCCGCGAACGTGGCGCTGCGCTGGGCTTCGCCCTCGCCTCGCAGGATTTCCGACTCTTTCTGCGCTTCGGCGACGATCTCGACCACTTCGCGATCGGCGCGGGCCGTGATGCGCTGCGCCGCTTCGTTACCGCGTGCCCTCAGCCGCGCGGCTTCCGCCAGGCGTTCCGCCTTCATGCGGTCGAAGGTCTGCTGTGAGACCTCGGCCGTGAGATCCGTGCGGCGGATACGGACATCCTCGATCTGCAGGCCGAGCGACGTTGCGTCGGGCCTGAGCTGATCGCGGACTTCGCGCATCATCACGGCGCGCTGTTCGGAGAGTGCGGCCTCGAAATCGCGCAGACCGTAGACACGGCGCAAGGCGGCGTCGAGACGCGTCCTGAGCCGGGCTTCGGCCAATTCGATCTGACCGGACACGGCGGAGCGGAAGACCCGCGGATCCGAGATGCGATAGGCGATGAAGGCGTCGACCTCATAGAACTTGCCGCCCGACACCTGGACGCGAATGTTGTCGAGGTCGAAGCGCAGCACCCGGTTCTCGATCAGTTGCACCGTGTCGGCGTCGAAGAACGAGAACGGCGCCTTGAAGTAGATGCCGGGCTTGCTCTTGACGTCGACGATCTCGCCGAACCTGAGCACCAGTGCCTGCTGGCGCGCATTGACCACAAAGACCGACGAATAGAGCAGGAACAGGATGACGGCCGCTGCGACGACGATGATGGGAAGACGGTTGGCCATCACTGGTTACCTCCCGTAACGCCACCAGCGGCGGCTGGTGCCGGCGCTTTCGGCTGCAATGCCGGCAGCGGCAGATAGGGCACAACACCCTGCCCGTTGCCTTGCTCGACGATAACCTTGTTGGAATCCTTCAGAACCTTCTCCATGGTTTCGAGGTAGAGCCGCTTGCGTGTCACATCGGGCGCCTTGGCATACTCGTCATAGACCGAGATGAAGCGCTGCGCCTCACCCTCGGCTTCCTGCACGACCCGGTTCTTGTAGGCGGCCGCGTCTTCGCGGATCTGTGCGGCCTCGCCGCGTGCCTGGCCGAGCTTCTGGTTGGAGTACTGGTTGGCCTGCTCGACGAACTTGTCTTCGTCCTGCTCGGCGCGCTGCACCTCATCGAACGCATCGGCCACTTCGCGTGGCGGTGCCGCATCCTCGATCGAGACGGCGTTGACGTTGAGACCGGACTTGTAGCCGTCCAGCGTCGTCTGGATGATTTCACGCACCGAGGCGGCAATGCCCTGGCGGTCGTCGCGGAAGATGTCCTGCGCCGGCCGGCGGCCGACGGCTTCACGCATGGCGCTTTCGGCAACCTGCCGCAGCATGCCGTCGGGATCGGACACGTCGAACAGGTACGCGCTCGGGTCGGAGACCTGATAGGCCACCGAGAACTGGACGTTGACGATGTTCTGGTCGCCGGTAAGCATCAGCCCGGAGGTGTTGCCACTCGTCGCGCCGCCGCCGCCGATATCGACGAGTTGCTCGGAAATCTTGGCTGTCTCGACGGTTTCGAGCGGCCACCAATGGAAATGCAGGCCTGGCTGCGATAGCTCGGCCTTCGGTTTGCCGAAGCGCAGCTCGACCGCGACCTCGTCGGGCTGCACGGTGTAAACCGCCTTGAACGCCCACAGCACCACAAGTGCCGCCGCGATCAGCGCGAAAATAGCCGGGCTTGCGCCACCGCCACCCGGCAGAACGCGCCGCAGCCGGTCCTGGCCGCGGCGGATGATGTCTTCGAGATCGGGAGGCGAGCCCTGTGGGCCGCTCGGTCCCTTTGGTCCCTGCCCCCAGGGTCCCTGATTGTTGCCGCCGCCGCCGCCCCATGGGCCGCCGCCACCGCCGCTTTTATCGTTCCAGGGCATGAATGTCCTTTCGCTTGGAATTCCCTCAAGCACCGGTATTACGGCGCAAAATCCAGTATTGTTCTTCTATAGGGACGCCACGAGGCGCTTTCAACGCGATGCGTTGCCGACTTGTCCGATTTGGTCCGGTCGCGACCCTTTGTCTTCCCTCAATGCCCCTTTTATCGTTCAATGTCTCTCGCGGCGGCGCTCGTAAACCGAATAGCGCGTCGCGTGGCTGTCCTTTTCCCCGGCTGGAACGTCCTGCGAGCTGACAACACGCCAGGAATCCGGATCGATCGGCGGGAAATGCGCATCGCCGTCGACTGCTGCCAGCACATGGGTGACGTGCAGCCGGTCGGCCAACAGCAGCGCCTGGGCATAGATTTCGCCGCCGCCGATGACGCAGACCTCGTCCACACCGACCATGCAGCGCCCGCGCACCGTTGCCAGCTGGATCGCGGCTTCGAGCGAATGCGCCACCTCGACGCCTTCGGCGCGCCAGGCCTTGTCGCGGGTGACGACGATGTTCAGCCTGCCCGGCAGCGGCCGGCCGATGCCCTCATAGGTCTTGCGGCCCATGATGATGGGCTTGCCCATCGTGTCGGCCTTGAAGCGCTTGAGGTCGGTGGAGAGCCGCCAGGGCAACCCGCCGTCTCGCCCGATCACGCCGTTCTCGGCAATAGCGACGTAGATTGCGACGTGCATCAGTTGTCGTCCGTTGGATCGAGGATCAGGATGTCGATGTCGTGCTCGGGATAGAAATCATCCGCCGTCATCTCGAATGTCGTCGGCCCGACCTTTTTGACATTGTCGCCGCAGAACGAGACCAGGGCTTTCGGATTGCCCTTGTCGACCGTCAGCTTGAATTTGCCGATCGTCCCTGCCGCCCAATTGCCGCCTGTGGTCAGGATATAGGCGATGCGGCTTTCGTTATACTGCGGATAGCCGTCTGGACCATCCTTGGCCGCCTTGCGCACCGCGTTCTCGAATGTGTCGTCCATGCAGTAGCGCGTCTTGTAGGTGGCGTACTGCCCCTGGAACTTGCCGTCATAGAAAAAGCTGACCGAAGACGTGCCGCCGACGCTCGGCTTGTAGCGGTGGGAAACGTGGACGTCCTTGTTGGCCGGAAAGGTCGAACGCCACCAGTAGGTCGAACGCAATTGCCAGAACGGCGTGTAGACCTTTTTCGTCTCGGTGCCATCGCTGCCGCTGTCCTCGATGATGATGCCGCGGTTGACCCAGTCGTCGGTAGCCGCCTGCGGCAGCTTCGCCAGTGCCGCCTTCGCCGCATCGCCGAATGGATAGAACGGCACATTCTGCGCTTTCAGTTCGGCGCTGACGTCGATGCCGAGCGCCAACGCCTTCTGCTCGAGTTGCGGCTTTGCCGGTGCGCCGTCGATCGTCACCTCAAAGCCGAGGAAATTGTCGCTCTGATTTTCAGGGATCGCCGGGATTTCTTCGGGATTGCCCGAGATGTCGGGCATCGGGAAGGCGACGATGGCGTCGATATCCTTGTCGGTGTTGTTGTGGAAGACGTAGTCGACCGTCACCTTTTCCGGCGAGATGAAGAGGTCCTCGCTTTGCATCGCCACGGCATCGCTGCGCGACAGGATCAGGCCGCCGGTGCCAAGTTCGGCAACTGAATCATTGGCGAGTGCGGGCGCGGCCGGCAGGGCCAGCACGGCGGTCAGAACATATCGCAACATGGAAGCCCCCTCGGCTAGATGCCCTGAGGACCCTAGCCGTTTCAATGTGGCGTTTCAAAGCCCTTCCGCATCCGCGCGCACCAAAGGGTACCTGGACCACGCGGTCTGGACACGCAGCAGCGGTCTGGACTAACAGGTTCCGATCGGGCAGGAGTTCGCTCCATGCGCAAGCTTCTCGTCATCGGCATCGGCGCCGGCAATCCCGACCACATGACCGTTCAGGCCTGATATGGCCTGAACCAGGCGGATGTGCTGTTTATCCCCGACAAGGGGGAGAAAAAGAACGACCTTGCCGAGCTGCGCCGTCAGATCTGCGACCGCTTCGTCACCAATCCGAA
>NZ_RZRQ01000364.1:0-5433 GCF_003997785.1 Mesorhizobium sp. M7D.F.Ca.US.004.01.2.1
CTCCCATCGCCAGTGGCACGGGGATCGGCAGCGGCAGCAGCGGCGCCAGCCTTGGCAGCCAGCGATGCTCCTTTTCCACTTGCAGGGAATAGGCTGCCGCGCTCGGCAACCGCACGGTCATCTCGTCGCGGAGATGAAAAGTCCTGTTGTCCCAGCCGCCAAATTCAACCGGCCTGACCGCAAGATTCTTCCAGCGGGGAAACTGCGTGGCGATCAGCCGGCTGACAAGCGCCGTGTCGATGCTCGGCTTGCTGTCCATAGGCCCTAGCGCGGGAACTCAAGCCCCATTTCGCGGTAGCGCTCGGGGTCGTCGCCCCAGTTCTCGCGCACCTTCACGAACAGGAACAGGTGCACCTTCTGTTCGAGGATGCCTGCTATCTCCATGCGCGCCGCCTGGCCGATGGCGCGGATGGTCTCGCCCTTGTGGCCGAGCACGATCTTCTTCTGGCTGTCGCGCTCGACATAGATGGTCTGGTCGATGCGCACCGAGCCATCCGGCTTCTCTTCCCATTTCTCGGTCTCGATATGGGAAGAATAGGGCAGTTCCTGATGAAGCCTGAGATAAAGCTTCTCGCGGGTGATCTCGGCGGCGAGCTGGCGCATCGGCAGGTCCGAGATCTGGTCTTCCGGGTAGTACCAGGGGCCGGCCGGCAGAGCCTCGGCCAGATAATCGAGAACGTCCTTGCAGCCGGAACCGGTCAGCGCCGAAACCATGAAGGTACGCTTGAACGGCACCCTTTCGTTCGCTGCCGCCGACAAAGCCAGCAGCGCCTCGTGCTTGACCCGGTCGACCTTGTTGAGGATCAGCACCATCGGCTGGCGCACATCCTTCAGTCGCTCGAGAATGGCGTCGGCGTCGCCCCTGATGCCGCGCTCGGCGTCGATCAAAAGCAGCACGATATCGGCATCCTTGGCACCGCCCCAGGCGGTGGTCACCATCGCCGTGTCGAGCCGCCGCTTGGGCTTGAAGATGCCGGGCGTGTCGACGAAAACGATCTGCGCATTGTCATGCGTTGCGATGCCGCGCACTATGGCGCGGGTCGTCTGCACCTTGTGCGTGACGATCGACACCTTGGCGCCGACCAGCTGGTTGACCAGCGTCGACTTGCCCGCATTGGGCGCGCCGATCAGCGCGACGAAGCCGGAATGCGTGGGGGCAGCTTCCGTTGCCGGCTCTTCGGTGGCGGTCATGCCGCGCTCCCTTCATTAGGGCGCCGCGCGCCCTCCGATTTTTGGGTCGATGTATCGACCCAGACGCCTTCGCGCAAAAGAAATGCCGAAGCCGCCGCTTCTTCCGCGGCCCTGCGGGAGCCGCCAGTGCCGCTTATCGGCGCAAAGCCGCGGACCTGCAAGGACACCGTGAAGACAGGCTGGTGGTCCGGGCCTTCGCGCTTTTCGATCACATATTCGGGGCGCGCATCGCTGGTCTTGGCAATCCATTCCTGCAAATCGGATTTCGGATTGAGCGGCTTTGCCACGACCGTGCGCGAGCGCGGCTCCCAGTAACGCAGGACAAACCGCCGCGCGGCGTCGATGCCACCGTCAACATAAACCGCCGCGATCAGAGCTTCGACCGCATCCGCCAGATAGTTTCCGCCCGAGCCACGCGACCGCATCTTCAAGGCAGCGTCAGCCCGAACCAGATCCTCGAGCTGCATTTCGATACCGATCTCGGAGCATGTCCGCGCATCCACCAGCGCGTTGAAGCGTGGCGCGATCTCACCCTCCGGCGCGTCGGGAAATTTCTCGAAAAGCATGTCGGCGACGACAAGCCCAAGCACGCGGTCGCCAAGGAATTCGAGGCGCTGATTGTTGCTGGCCGCCTTGACCGCACTGGAATGCGTCAAGGCGGTCTCAAGCAAGCGCAGATCTGTGAAGACATGGCCGGTCTTGGCCTTCACCAAACCGGCCAGTGTTTCGCCTGTCGGGCGCTTCAAAGCCATCAATTGACGAAGTGGAACAGGCGCGAAGCGCGCATCAGCGACGGCCATTTCCAGATTTCGAGCGGGCTCGCCTTGCCGGCGATCGAGAAGAAAACAAGATTGGCGCGGCCAACCAGATTTTCCTCGGGAACGTAGCCGACGGTGAAACGGCTGTCGGCGGAATTGTCCCTGTTGTCGCCCATCATGAAATAGTGGCCAGGCGGCACGTCGAATTCGCGCGTGTTGTCGCCGATCGAGTTCGAATTCAAGTCGAGCGTGTCGTAGCTGACGCCGTTGGGCAGGGTTTCGCGATAGACGTCAATCGGGCGCGATTCCTCGGTGATGTCGGGATTGTCGATCTGGCCGGTCTTCACGCGCGGCACGCCGACGCCATTGATGAACAGCTGACCGTCCTTGACCTGGATCTTGTCACCCGGCAGGCCGACAACGCGCTTGATGTAGTCGACAGGCGGATCAGGCGGGAACTTGAACACCGCCACGTCGCCGCGCTTGGGCTCGGAACCCCAGATGCGGCCCGAAAAAATGTCGGGGCCGAAAGGCAGCGAGTAGCGCGAATAGCCGTAGGACCATTTGGTGACGAACAGATAGTCGCCTTCCAGAAGCGTCGGCCGCATTGATCCCGACGGGATCGAAAAAGGCTGAAACAGCAGCGTACGGATGACCAGGGCGAGCAAAAGCGCCTGGACGATGACGCTGACGGTCTCGCCAAGCCCGCCGGATTTCTTCTCGGATTTTTCAGCCACGCTCATGTCGTCCTCGATTGTGCGTTGGATGGTATAGAGTCTCGGCGCGCGCTGGGCAACGTCATGCCGGTCGTCAGATGCAATCAATGTGGCGCTTCTTCGACGGGCAACGCCTCGATGATCACAAAGGCTTGAGCGAGCGGGAAATCATCCGTGATGGTGAGGTGGATTGCCGCCCGGTGGCCCTTTGGCAGGATTTTGCCCAGCCGGGTCTGCGCCCCTCCAGTCAGCGCCATGGTCGGCGCGCCACTGGGGAGGTTGACGACACCCATGTCACGCCAGAAAACGCCCTGCGCCAGACCGGTGCCCAGCGCCTTGGCGCAGGCCTCCTTGGCGGCGAAACGCTTGGCATAGGAGGCCGCACGCGCCCGGCGCCCTTCGGAGCGGGCCTGCTCGAGGTCGGTGTAGATTCTCTGGATAAAACGCTGGCCGTGACGCTCCAGCGACTTTTCGATGCGTCTGATATCGATCAGGTCGCTGCCGATGCCGATGATCATCGTGCGGTGGAACCGATGCTTGGGCTGGGATGGGACGATTGCGCATGACGGAGCGCACGCTCGGCCAGGCGCTTGCGCCGCTGCTCGCGGAAGGCATTCATACCCCAGCGTGTGATGGCGTAGAACAGCAGCCCGAAGACCAGCCCGAGCGGCACCGCGCCGATCAGCATCGGCTCAAGGATGGGCTTCCACAATTGCGCAAAAGAGAGGTTATGCAGCATCTCGCCCAGATGCGCCGGCGGGCCGTGCGCCGGCAGCCGATCATGCAAGATGAGCTTGCCTGTTTCCCAGGAGGCACCCCACAGCAACGGGAAGGTCAGCGGGTTGCCGAAGAACACCGCGCCGAGGGCAGCCGCCACCAAATTGCCGGCGATCACCCAGCACAGAACGAAGGCAATGACGAAATGGAAACCGACGGGAAAGAAGGAGGCGAAGACGCCGGCCGCTACACCGGCCGCTACCGCGTGCGGTGTGGCCTTCAGCCGCAGGATGCGCTTTGAGAAATACTGCAGCGAACGCGAAAACGAGCGGCGCGGCCAAAGATAGGTACGCACCCGCTCGAAAAGACCGTCAGGTTTGCGACGTCGAAAAAGCACTCTGTTCCCGTTCCTGGTTCACCCAACGCCACCACCCCAGCCATTCCAGACCGGGGTACGACAGCCATATCTTGCGCTTTACGGTCGCCGAAAGGCAACAACGACTTTGATATAGCGACGAGCCGGCAGAAGAACAACCAACGTGCCGGCGGCGCTGCGGTCGCTTGCGGCATTCCGCGATCGGGCGTTGGGCTGCCCGACCATAGTACAATCACGGCGAATTTGAGGAAGGTCACCTAATCCCGCAGATTGTGAATGTTCTACGGCTGCCTGAACCGGTCGAGAGGAATTTCCGCAGTCGCCGTGATCTCGATCAGCAAGTCAGGGTGATAGAGGCGCACCACCTGCACGGTGGTGGTGACAGGAAACGGTTCGGCGAAAAACTGCTTGCGAATGTCCCCCGCGGCCATGAACTGCTCGATGTCCGTGGTATACTGGGTCAAAGAGATGATGTCGGCCATGGCGCCGCCCACGGATACGAGAACCGCTTGAATGTTCTCCAGTGTCTTGCGGACCTGAGCCCGCATGTCGTTCTTGCCAACGATCTGCCCCTCTCCGTCGAGAGAAACCTGTCCCTTGAGATGAACGATCTGACCTGACCCCTGGATTTTCAGCATCGAAAATGCACCGAAAGGCTGCCAGATTCCGGGCGGATTGAAGCTTGTCGCCATACGAGATCAGACCTTTCAGGTCTTGTCGGGTTCGTATTCGCTGACCTCGACGAGGTTGCCGTCGGGGTCACGGAAATAGATCGACATCATCGGACCGCGGGCACCGGTCCGCTCGACCGGCCCGACTTCCACCGCCACATCGTTGGCCGCGAGACGGGCACAGACCTCGTTCAGCGGCCGGTCTGTGATCAGGCAGAAATCACCCGATCCCAGCGTTGGCGCCTTCGCCTTCGGTTCGAAGGTCCGGCCGATCTCATGCACGTTGATCTTCTGATTGCCGAAAGCCAGCGCCGTCGGCCGGCCTGGCGTATCGATGCGTTCAAGCCCCAGCACTCGCTGATAAAAGGCGCAGGTCACTTCCAGCGAAGCGACCGTCAGCACGAAATGATCGATGCCGGCGATCATAAACGATTTGTTCTCATGCATATCGTTGCCCCAAAACCGCTGCGCACTTTTGGACGACATGCAATTTGTTTTCATGCATGTCGTTGCCCCAAAACCGCAGCACACTTTTGGGCGACATGCATAGTCATATGTTGCGGCTGCCGGGCTTGACCGCCGGGATGGCGGCAAGCTCCGGCGGCAGCCGATCGGCTGGATAGGCCGGAACCTCATATTCGGCGAGCGCGATCAGCGGCACGCCGACATCCGTCTTGCCTGCCGAACGGTCGATGATGCAGGCCGCGGCAACCACTTCGGCGCCAAGCTCGCGCAGGCATTCGATGGTCTCGCGGATCGACAGACCGGTGGTGACGATGTCCTCGACGATGACGACACGCGCCCCCCTTGCGATCTCGAAGCGGCGCAGGCGGAACTTGCCCCCTTCCCGCTCGACCCAGATCGCCGGCACGCCGAGATGGCGCGACGTCTCGTAAGCCGGGATCAGCCCGCCGATCGCCGGGCCGACGACATAGTCGATCTTGCCAGGCACTGCGGCGCGGATCTTTTCGGCCAGCGCCTTGCAAAGCCGCTCGGTCTTGTCG
>NZ_RZRQ01000365.1:0-5432 GCF_003997785.1 Mesorhizobium sp. M7D.F.Ca.US.004.01.2.1
GCGCAACGGCGTCAACATCGCCCGGGGGCCGCGCCGCACGACGCGCGAAAATCAGGCCGGCCTGACCCAGCGCCAGATGGAAGTGCTGCAGCTGATCGAACGCGGCTTTTCCAACAAGCGGATCGCCGAGCAGCTGACCATTTCGCCGAAGACCGTCGATCACCATGTCTCGGCGGTGCTGGGCAAGCTGGAGGCCGTTTCGCGCGGTGAAGCCACTGCGGCGGCACGCGATTCAGGGCTGCTGTAGGAAGTTTGTTCGGGAGGACGGGATCGAAGGTCGGCGATCCTTCGCGCTCCTCTGCCCTGCCTGGCATCTCCCCCTCGAGGGGAGATCGCCCTCTCCGAGGCTTTCGCCAATTGTCAAAGTTGAGGGTAGGGCGTCGCAACTGCCGATCTCCCCCCATGAGGGGGAGATGGCCGGCAGGCCAGAGGGGTGCTGTCCCGCCGACCTATCAAATGATCAGGCGAACGCGCCGTGGCAGTGCTTGTACTTCTTGCCGGAGCCGCAGGGGCAGGCCTCGTTGCGGCCGACCTTGCCCCAGGTCGCCTGGTTGTTGGGGTCGCGGTCCTCGGGAGCGACGACGGCGGTTGTCTCCGGGCGGACCAGAAGGGCGGTCTCGCCGCCTTCGAAGTCATTCTCGCCGGTGGTGCCGTCGATATGGGTGCCGAACATGTCGGGCGCCTCGGGCGGCGGGGCTTCGGCGGCCTGGCGGACCAGCTCGACGCGCATCAGCTGCGCAGTGACGGCCTGGCGCAGATTGCCCAGCATCGCCTGGAACAGCTCGAACGCCTCGCCCTTGTATTCCTGCAGCGGATCGCGCTGGGCGTAGCCGCGGAAGCCGACGACCGAACGCAGATGGTCGAGATTGACGATGTGCTCACGCCACAGATGGTCGAGCGTCTGCAGCACCACCGAACGTTCGACATAGCTCATCACCTCGGGACCAAAACGCTCGGAGCGCTCCTTGGCGGCGGCGTCGGCAGCCTGGGTGATGCGCTCGCGGATGTCGTCCTCTGCGATGCCCTCTTCCTTGGCCCAGTCTTCGATCGGCAGGTCGAGATTGAGGAATTCGGCGACCTCGGCCTTCAGGCCCGCGACATCCCACTGCTCAGCATAGGCATTTTCGGGAATGGCCTTGGCGACGATCTCGTCGATGACGCCCTCGCGCATCTCGCCAATGGTTTCAGAAAGGCCTTCGCCATCCATCAGTTCGATGCGTTGCTCGAACACCACCTTGCGCTGGTCGTTGGAGACGTCGTCATATTTCAAAAGGTTCTTGCGGATGTCGAAGTTGCGCGCCTCGACCTTCTTCTGCGCCTTTTCCAGCGCCTTGTTGATCCAGGGATGGATGATCGCCTCGTCTTCCTTGAGGCCGAGCTTCTGCAGCATGCCGTCCATACGCTCGGAGCCGAAGATGCGCATCAGGTCATCCTGCAGCGACAGGAAGAATTTCGAACGGCCGGGGTCGCCCTGACGACCGGAACGGCCGCGCAGCTGGTTATCGATGCGGCGCGATTCGTGACGTTCAGTGGCCAGCACATAGAGGCCGCCGGCGGCCAGGGCCTTTTCCTTCAGCCGCTCGACGTCGGCATTGATCTCTTTTTCCCGCGCCTCGCGCTCGGGTCCGGCCGGCATGTCGCCGAGTTCATCTTCAATGCGCATCTCGGCATTGCCGCCGAGCTTGATGTCGGTGCCACGGCCGGCCATGTTGGTGGCAATGGTGATGGCGCCGGGCTTGCCGGCCTGGGCGACGATCGCCGCCTCGCGCTCGTGGTGGCGGGCGTTCAGCACCTCGAAATCCGTGAAGCCTTCCTTGCGCAGGCGATCGGCCAGCTGCTCGGACTTTTCAATGGAGGTGGTGCCGACCAGCGTCGGCTGGCCCTTGGCGCTGGCTTCGCGGATCTCCCTGACGATCGCCTTGTATTTCTCCTCGACCGTCCGGTAGACCTCGTCGTCTTCGTCCTTGCGGATGACCGGCAGATTGGTCGGAATCTCGGTGACGTCGAGATTGTAGATGTTGCCGAACTCCTCGGCCTCGGTCAGCGCCGTGCCGGTCATGCCGGAAAGCTTCTTGTAGAGGCGGAAGTAGTTCTGGAAGGTGACGGAGGCGAGCGTCTGGTTCTCCGGCTGGATCGCCACATGCTCCTTGGCTTCGAGCGCCTGGTGCAGGCCTTCCGAATAGCGGCGGCCCGGCATCATGCGGCCGGTGAACTCGTCGATGATGACGATCTCGCCGTTGCGGACGATGTAGTCCTTGTCCTTCTGGAACAGCCGGTGCGCCTTCAGCGCATTGTTGACATGGTGGACGATGGCGACGTTCTCGACGTCGTAGAGCGACTCGCCCTTGAGCAGGTCGGCGTCGCGCAAAAGGTTCTCGAGCTTCTCGGTGCCTTCCTCGGTGAAGATCGAGGTCTTCTGCTTCTCGTCGATCTCATAATCCTGCGGCTGCAGCTGGATGATGAAGGTGTCGATGGTGTTGTACATTTCCGAACGGTCTTCGAGCGGACCGGAAATGATCAGCGGCGTGCGCGCCTCGTCGACCAGGATGGAATCGACTTCGTCGACGATCGCGTAATTGTGACCGCGCTGCACCATCTGGTTGCGCTCATACTTCATGTTGTCGCGCAGATAGTCGAAGCCGAGCTCGTTGTTGGTGGCGTAGGTTACGTCGGACGCGTAAGCGACGCGGCGCTCCTCGTCGGACAGGCCGTGGACGATGACGCCGACCGAGAGGCCGAGGAACTTGTAGACGCGGCCCATCCATTCGGAGTCGCGGGTGGCCAGATAGTCATTGACGGTGACGACGTGGACACCATTGCCGGCAAGCGCGTTGAGGTAGACCGGCAGCGTCGCGACCAGGGTCTTGCCCTCGCCGGTGCGCATCTCGGCAATGCCGCCATTGTGCAGCACCATGCCGCCGATCAGCTGGACATCGAAGGGGCGCATGCCGAGCACGCGGCGCGCTGCCTCGCGGGCAGTGGCGAAAGCTGGCACCAAAAGGTCATCGAGCGTGGCGCCGTTGGCGATGTCCTGGCGGAATTTCGCGGTGCGGCCGACCAACTCCTCGTCGGAGAGCGCCCGCATCTCGTTTTCCATGGCGTTGATCGCCTCGACACGAGGCCGGGTCGATTTGACCCGACGATCGTTGGAGGAACCGAAAACCTTACGGGCGAGACCGCCGAGACTGACCATCCAATGGTCCTTTCGATAGAATTCTCAATCTTGAGATGAGCGCCGGCCGGCCCCATCAATTCCACGTGAACGTGGACAAACACAAAAAGCGCCCGGAAAACGGTTCTGGACGCAAAGTCGTTGGACAGATAAGAGGGGGCTCAACTGATGTCAACGCCGCGCTGGCCCTGCCGGTCGCGCCAAATTCCGCCACAATCTGGCTGATCTGGAAGCCACCCCCTCCTCACAATCCCCACCGGAGTCATCTTATGTCCTTGTTGTTCCGCCGCGCGTCGCTCGCCAGCCTTGGCTTGGCCTTCGGCCTGTCGGCCCTTTCGCTGTCGCCGCTGATGGCGCAGCAAACCGCTCCCGCTCCGGCGGATGCAGCAGCACCGGCCGCGGCACCGGTCGATCCGAATACCGTGATCGCCACGGTCAACGGCCAGCCCTTGACCGAAGCCGACCTGGTGCTTGCCGAAGGGGAATTGTCGCAGCAGTTCGCGCAGTTGCCGCCCGAGCAGCGCCGCGCCGCGGCCCTTTCGGCTGCCATCGAGATCCGCGTCATGGCCGCTCAGGCGGTCACGACCGGCCTCGACAAGGATCCCGATTTCCAGCGCCGTATGGCCTTCCTGCAGCAGCGCGCGCTGCATGGCGAGATGGTTGAGAAGGGTGTTGTCGACAAGGTCACCGACGCCGAGGTTCGCGCCCGCTACGACCAGGAAATCGCCAACACGCCGCCCACCAACGAGCTGCACGCCCGTCACATCCTCGTGAAGACGAAGGAAGAGGCCGAGGCGATCATCAAGCAACTCGACGGCGGCGCCGACTTCCAGAAGCTCGCCAACGAGCACACCAGCGATCCGTCAGGCAAGACCAGCGGCGGCGATCTCGGCTGGTTCGGACCTGGCCAGATGGTGCCGGAGTTCGACAAGGCGGCCTCCGCGCTCGAGGTCGGCAAATACACCGAGCAGCCGGTGCAGACGCAGTTCGGCTGGCATGTCATCAAGCTCGAGGACAAGCGCACCAAGCAGCCGCCGGCTTTTGACGACGTCAAGGACCAGGCCAAGCAGGCGGTCATCCGCGACAAGTACTTCGCGCTGGTCAAGTCGCTGCGCGGCGGCGCCAAGGTCGAGATCCCCGACGCGAACCTGAAGAAGGCGGTCGATACGCTGGAAAGCGCCAAGTAGGCCTGAAAGAATTTTTTGAAAGGGGCGCGGCAGCCAAGGGTTGCCGTGCCTTTTTGTCGACCCAGGTCGGCGCTTTCTACCTTCCGGGCACCGCTATGCCGCGCATCACGTAGTGGACGGCCTTGCGTATCGTCGCTTCGTCCTCGTCGAGCCGGTTGGTCAACAGATGCTTCCAGGCGAAGGAGGCGATCAGGTCGGCGACCAGCGCTGCATCGATATCGGCGCCGATTTCGCCCCTTGCCCTGGCGCGTTCGACCATCTGGCCGGTATGGGAGCGTCGACCCAGCGCATAGTCGGCAAGGGCCGCGGACGCCGCATCATCCGACTGCGCCTCGGCGATCAGCGACCTGAACACGCTGCCCGACGATGTCTCGCGCCAGTGCGCGAACAGGTTATTCAGGAAGCCGACGAGATCCTCCTCCAGTCGCCCGGTATCGGGAACATCGACGCGTTTCTGGCGCTGGTAGACTTCGAGCAGCAATGCCGCCTTGCTCGGCCACCAGCGATAGATGGTGGGTTTGCCGGCGCGGGCCCGCCGTGCCACCGCCTCGATCGAGAAGCCGGCATAACCGGCCTCGACCAGCACAGCCTCGGCTGCTTCGAGAATGGCATCGGCGCTGGCGGGATTGCGCCGCGCACCGATCGATTTGCGCGCCGGATCGGCGTCCTCGGCCATTTCTGTCGTCCTCGCCAACAATTTCGCCGGCAATATAGGTGAGGTTGTGGTGAAACGAAACGGACCGTTTTTGACAGATCAAAGAATCCGGCAGATGGCGCTTATTGCATCGCTTGCGATGTCTCGGATTCGATGCGCCAGCCACCGTCGGCCTTGACCAGGCCGAGCGTGACGCGCGCCTTGCCGGTCAGGCGTGCCGCCGACTTGTCCTTTGGAAGATAGTCGTAGTGCATCGCAAAGACGGCCTCGGCGCGATCCTCGCCATGCGGGGTGACCTCCAGGCTGCCGGGCTCGAGGCCAAGCGACCAGGAGGCCCACTGTGCGAACCAGTCGGCCTTGACCTTGGCGATGGCATCGGCGTCGTAGCGTGTGCCGAAAATGGTGGCGGACGGGCCGT
>NZ_RZRQ01000366.1:0-5422 GCF_003997785.1 Mesorhizobium sp. M7D.F.Ca.US.004.01.2.1
TCGCTGACACCTCCCGGCGTCACGACCCTGATCCTGCCGGCGGATGCCGCCTGGGGTGAAGTCGGGGCGGTCTCGGTTGGCAAGGTGAGGCTGGCGCCGCCGCCCGCCGTCGACATGGACGCGGTAAGAAAGATCGCTGCGGCGATCCGTGCCGCTCCGGGTCGGGCGGGCATCATCGTTCGCGGGAAGGCCGCCCGCGCCGATGCGCTCGCCATCGCCGGGCAGATCTCGACGGGCGGCGATGTCCGACTGTTCAGCGAGGTTCTGATCGCGCGGATGCAGCGCGGACGCGGGCGTGTGGCGCCGGCTCGCATCCCTTATCCGGTCGATGCGGCGACAGCTGTGCTCAGAGACATCGACGTTCTAATCCTGGTCGGCGGGAAGGAACCGGTTGCCTTCTTTGCCTATCCGGGAAAACCGGGACGGCTTGTCCATGAGGGCTGCCAGGTGCTGACGCTGGCAGCCCATGGCGACGATCTGCATGCGGCGCTGGAGGCGCTTCGCGACGAACTCGGCATAAAGCCGTCGCAACAACAGGTGTTCGCGACCGCCTTTCCCGACGAGGCAACGCCGAACGGCAGACTGACGGAAGATGCCATCGCATTGTCAGTGGCGCGCAAGCTTCCCGTGGATGCGATCGTCTGCGACGAAGCGATCACTTCGGCCAGGCGTTTCTTCGCACTGTCGGCCTTTGCCGCGCCGCACGACTACATGATGGGCACAGGCGGATCGATCGGCGGCGGCATTCCGATGGCGACCGGGGCGGCAATCGCCTGTCCCGACCGCAAGGTGATCAATCTCGAGGCCGATGGCAGCGGCATGTACACGGTGCAGGGGCTGTGGACCCAGGCCAGGGAAAAGCTCGACGTGCTGACGATCGTATTTTCCAACCGAACCTATGCGATCCTGCATGGCGAGATGAAGAATGTCGGTGTCGAGGCGATCGGCGAGAACGCCAGGCGCATGCTCGACCTCGACCATCCGTCGCTGGACTGGGTCTCGTTGGCCAAAGGCATGGGCGTGGAGGCGGCCCGCGCCGATACGTGCGAGCGGTTCGACGCGCTGCTGGACAGTGCGCTGTCGCGGCGCGGGCCGTTCCTCATCGAAGCGGTGCTCTGAGTGCGGCGGAGGTGAGGGCGGGTCTGGCCTACCAGCGGGTCTTTTCGCCGGGAGCCGCCGGTTCGATCGCCAGCGCGTGCACGCCGGCCTTCAATTCGTCGGCAAGCAATTCGTTGACGGCGCGGTGACGGTCGATGCGGCTCATGCCGGCAAAGGCGGAAGCGACGACGCGGACGCGAAAATGTGTCTCGCCGGTGCCGTCATAGGCGCCGTGATGGTCGGCGCCGTGATGGTGATGGCCGGCATGGAGATGGCTTTCGTTGATAATGACCAGCCGGTCCGGCGAAAATGCCTTGTTGAGCTTGTCTTCCATGGTCGTCTGTATGGACATCGCCGTCTCCCTTCACCACATATGGCTGGCGCGTCAGCCTTGAAACCGAAAATCGGTCTCTGCAAAAGCCGCTGCCGCGTAACAAAATCCGCCATTCGCCTGCTTTGTGCCGCGATTCAGCGGTTAGGGCGATGATCTCGAAAATGTCAATTCTTGTTTCGCATCTGCGAACGCCCCATAAATGGGTAAGATGAAGCCGTACCCCAAATATTTCGAGAAGATTCGCGTCCGTCCCGACAAGGACGCGGAGCTGAAGTCGCATTCGCCGATTTGCCAGTGGGACGGCTGCAAGGAAGCGGGCACCCATCGCGCGCCGGTCGGGCGCATGAAGGAGGGCGAGTATTTCCGTTTCTGCTTCGACCATGTGCGCGAGTACAACAAGGGCTTCAACTATTTCTCCGGCGTGCCGGACACCGAGGTCGCGCGCTTCCAGAAGGAAGCCATGACCGGTCACCGGCCGACCTGGAAGATGGGCGTCAACGGCGCCTCGACGCGTTCGTCGCCGGATATGGCGCAGCTGCGTTCCGGCCGCGCCGGCTATTACAACCGCATGCGTGACCCGTTCGATCTGTTCAAGGGGCCGAAGGATCCGCGCGAGGCGCGCGAGCGCAAGGCCAAGCCGCTTGAGGCCAAGGCGCTGGAAACGCTTGGCCTTGATACAAAGGCGACTGGCAAGGAGATCAAGGCGCGCTATAAGGAACTGGTGAAACTCCACCATCCGGATGCGAATGGTGGCGACAGAGGTTCGGAAGACCGGTTCCGCGATGTGCTGCAGGCCTATCGCGTGCTCAAACAGGCGGGCCTGTGCTGAGCGACCATACGGTTCGTGTCGTTTTCCAACTTTCATAAGGTTGGAAAACGCTCTAAGACCGCCCCCGGACAAATTCGATTGCCGGCGAAATCAGGGGTTTCGCCCGTGGAGACGTTGAGAGATATGAACAAGGTCGATCGTGACATCGCCAACCTGCCCGACACAACGGTGTCGGTGAAGGAAAAATTCGGCTTCGAGTCCAAGATGGTGGTGCCGGCCTATTCGGTGACATCAGAGCATGTGCCCGACATCGATCCGGACTATCTGTTCGACAAGAACACGACGATGGCGATCCTTGCGGGCTTTGCCTATAACCGCCGCGTCATGGTGTCGGGTTATCACGGCACCGGCAAGTCGACCCATATCGAACAGGTCGCCGCCCGCCTCAACTGGCCCTGCGTGCGCGTCAATCTCGACAGCCATGTCAGCCGTATCGATCTCGTCGGCAAGGATGCGATCGTCGTCAAGGACGGGTTACAGATCACCGAATTCCGCGACGGCATCCTGCCCTGGGCCTACCAGCACAATGTCGCGCTGTGCTTCGACGAGTATGACGCCGGCCGTCCGGACGTGATGTTCGTCATCCAGCGCGTGCTGGAATCGTCTGGCCGGCTGACGCTGCTCGACCAGAGCCGGGTCATCCGCCCGCATCCGGCGTTTCGGCTGTTTTCGACCGCCAACACGGTTGGCCTTGGCGACACCACCGGCCTCTATCACGGCACCCAGCAGATCAACCAGGCGCAGATGGATCGCTGGTCGATCGTCACCACGCTGAACTATCTGCCGCACGATAATGAAGTCGCCATCGTGCTGGCCAAGGCCAAGCACTATCGCGACGCCAAGGGCAAGGAGATCGTCAACAAGATGGTGCGCGTCGCCGACATGACGCGCTCGGCCTTCATCAATGGCGATCTGTCGACCGTGATGAGCCCGCGCACAGTCATCACCTGGGCCGAGAATGCCGAGATCTTCGGCAATATCGGCATGGCGTTCCGGCTGACCTTCCTCAACAAATGCGACGAGCTGGAACGCTCGGTGGTGGCCGAGTTCTACCAGCGCGCCTTTGGCGAGGATCTGCCGGAATCAGCGGCAAACGTGGTGCTGGGCTAAGCAGAGTCTCGATGGCGGGTCCGGGCGACAACACGCGCAACAAGTCGAAGACGGGGTCTGAAGCCGACAGCTTCAAGCGCGCCGTCACCGTCTGCATGCGCGCCATTGCCGGCGACAAGGAACTCGAAGTCGGTTTCGCCAAGGACAGGCCGGCTCTCGCCGGCAGCCGGGCACGTTTGCCCGAATTGCCGAAGAAGGCGTCGAAGACCGACATAGCCATCACCCGCGGGCTCGGCGATTCCATGGCGCTGAAGCGCGCCTGCCACGATGTCCGCATCCACACCAAGCTGGCGCCGGAAGGCAAGGCAGCCCGTGCCATCTATGACGCGGTCGAGCAGGCCCGCGTCGAGGCGATCGGTAGCCGCGCCATGCAGGGCGTCGCCGACAACATAGGCTCGATGCTGGAGGACAAATACGCCAAGGCCAATCTCGTCGACGTCAAGGACAAGGCCGACGCGCCGATCGAAGAAGCGCTGGCGCTGATGGTGCGCGAGAAGCTGACTGGCCGGCCGGTCCCGAAAAGCGGCGAGCGGCTGGTCGAACTCTGGCGCCCCTGGGTCGAGGAAAAGGCCAAGGCCGATCTCGATGGTCTTTCGGCCAAGCTCGGCGACCAGCAGGCCTTCGCCCGCGTCGTGCGCGAGATGCTCGCCTCCATGGAAATGGCCGAGGAGCTCGGCGACGACCAGGAGACGGAAGACTCCGAGGACAATGACGACAACCAGCCGCAAGGCGAGGAACAGAGCGAAGAGGGCGGCGAAGAGGATTCCGGCTCCGAGCAGTCGCAGTCCGAGGATGCCGAAGCTTCGGCCGACGACGAGCAGTCGGCCGAGACAGAAGCCTCCGACGCCACCGCCGACGACCTGTCCGACGATGACGACGCCGATGCCGAGACACCCGGCGAGGCGCGCCGCAACGACAATCCCTTCACGAATCTGCCGAAGGAAATCGACTACAAGGTCTTCACCACGGCTTTTGACGAGACGGTCGGCGCCGAGGAGCTTTGCGAAGAAGAAGAGCTCGACCGGCTGCGCGCCTTCCTCGACAAGCAGCTTGCCAATCTGTCGGGCGTCGTCGGCCGGCTGGCCAACCGGCTGCAGCGCCGGCTGATGGCACAGCAGAACCGGTCCTGGGATTTCGATCTGGAAGAGGGCTACCTTGACCCGGCACGGCTGGTGCGCGTCGTCATCGACCCGATGCAGCCGCTGTCGTTCAAGCAGGAGCGCGACACCAAATTCCGCGACACGGTGGTGACGCTGGTGCTCGACAATTCCGGCTCGATGCGCGGCCGGCCGATCACGGTCGCCGCCACCTGCGCCGACATTTTGGCGCGCACGCTGGAACGCTGCGGCGTCTCGGTCGAGATCCTCGGCTTCACCACGCGGGCCTGGAAGGGCGGGCAGGCGCGCGAGAAGTGGCTGAAGGACGGCAAGCCGCCGAATCCCGGCCGGCTCAACGATTTGCGCCACATCATCTACAAGTCGGCCGACCATCCGTGGCGGCGGGCACGGCGCAATCTCGGCCTGATGATGCGCGAAGGCCTGCTCAAGGAAAACATCGACGGCGAGGCGCTGCTGTGGGCGCACAACCGGCTGATCGCCCGGCCGGAGCAGCGGAAGATCCTGATGATGATCTCGGACGGCGCGCCGGTTGACGATTCAACGCTGTCGGTCAATCCGGGCAACTATCTCGAACGCCATCTGCGCGCCGTCATCGAGCTGATCGAGACGCGTTCGCCGGTGGAACTGCTGGCCATCGGCATCGGCCATGACGTCACGCGCTATTACCGCCGTGCCGTCACCATCGTCGATGCCGAGGAACTGGCCGGCGCCATGACCGAGCAGCTGGCTTCGCTGTTTGCCGAGGAAAGCGCGAAGGATACGCGGCGCGGCGGCATGCGGCGCGCCGGATGATCTCTTCGCGCGGCGGTTTTCGGCAGACGCTTTTCGCCGCCATCGCCCTATTTGCCGGCGTGGGTTCGGCGGCGGCCAGTTCGGCTGGCTCAAGCTTGGTCGAACCGGCCGAGGTGTCGGCTCGCCCGATCGCCGAATTCC
>NZ_RZRQ01000367.1:0-5413 GCF_003997785.1 Mesorhizobium sp. M7D.F.Ca.US.004.01.2.1
GGACCGGGTCGTGCGAAGTTTTCACTGGGCGCTGGTGCTCAGCTTCGTCACGGCCTGGCTCACCTCGCATTCCTCGGAGGACATCCATCATTGGGCTGGCTACGCCGCGGCCGCGCTGGTCGCGATGCGCTTGTTGTGGGGCGTTCTGGGCACCCCCTATGCGCGCTTCTCGCAATTCGTGCGTGATCCGGCAACAGTACTGCGCTACCTCTCAGCATTGCTGAGCGGTCGCGAAGCCCGCTACATCGGCCATAATCCGGCCGGCGGCGCGATGGTGATCGTGTTGATCGGGGCGATGGGATCGACCGCGCTGACCGGATGGCTGATGACAACGGACGCCTATTTCGGCGTGCCATGGGTCGAGGCGGCGCACAGCCTCGCCGCGCACGGCCTGCTCCTGCTGGTCCTTTTCCATATGGGCGGCGTCGCGCTGGCAAGCTTTCGCCATCGCGAAAACCTTGTCCGGGCCATGATCACCGGGCGAAAACGCAAAGCCGAGCCCGCGGACATAGCCTGACGATCTGTCAACGCGCCAAGCGATTCTCGCCCTCGACGATCTCAGGGGCGCAAGCCGCCATTCGTTCGGCGACGGCGAGAGCCAGCCACGCGACATCGGGCGAGTGGATCGGACACATGTGCAAGCTCGATGAGCGAGCGCTTTTCCCGGGCGCCCAGGAACCCCAAACTTGCCATTTGCCGCTCGCAAACGGATTTGACCCGTATCAAGGCAGCTAGCGCTTATTTCTTGTCTGTTGCCTCCCATCAGAGCCTTCAATTTTTGGGAGAGCATCATGACTACGGCTGATTTCAACATCATCCCTATTCCGAAGGTCGCGACCGCGGCGCCAACAAAACTTCGACTGGGTTCCCTGACCGCATTGGTGATTGGATCGATGGTCGGTTCCGGCGTTTTCAGCCTGCCGCAGAACATGGCGGCAGGTGCTGGTCCCCTCTCAATCCTGATTGGCTGGGCGATCACTGCGGTCGGCATGCTGGCGCTGGTCTTCGTTTATCAATCGCTTGCAACCCGCAAGCCCGAGCTCGACGCTGGGCCTTACGCTTACGCCAAGGCCGGCTTCGGTCCCTTCATCGGTTTCAACAGCGCCTGGGGCTACTGGATCAGTGCCTGGGTCGGCAACGTCTCCTACGCCGTGATCGTGTTCAGCGCCCTGTCCTATTTCTTTCCGGCATTCGGCGACGGAAACACCTGGCAGGCGGTGCTCGGCGCATCGATCCTGCTGTGGCTGATCCACGTCCTGGTTCTCGCCGGTATCCGCCAGGCCGCTGTCGTGAACCTCATCGTCACGGTGGCCAAGATCGCTCCGATCGTCCTGTTCGTCGGGGTTGTTGCCGTCGCTTTCAAACTGCAAGTCTGGTCACTCGATTTCACCGGTCTGGGCAACGCCAGTCTCGGCTCGATCACCGCACAGGTGAAGAGCACGATGTTGGTGACGCTTTGGGTGTTCATCGGCATCGAAGGCGCCAGCGTATTTTCCGGCCGCGCCGAACGTCGCAAGGACATCGCGACGGCGACCGTACTCGGCTTCTTCACCTGCCTCGCGCTTTACGCCCTGGTGTCGCTGCTGTCGCTCGGCATCCTCAGCCAGCCTGAACTCGCCGCGCTGAAGAACCCCTCAATGGCGGGCGTGCTGGAAGCGGTTGTCGGTCCTTGGGGCGCCATCCTCATCAACATCGCGCTTGTCGTGTCCGTGATCGGCGCCTTCCTCAGCTGGACGCTGCTTGCGGCCGAAATTCCACATGTCGCCGCCAAGGACGGCACGATGCCGAAATTCTTCGGCTGGGAAAGCGACCGCGGTGTGCCGTCGATCTCCCTTCTGATCACCAACCTGCTCGTCCAGGCCTTCCTCGTGATCACGCTCTTTGCACAGAGTACTTACCAGGCACTGTTCTACATCGCGTCAGCCGCGATCCTGGTGCCTTACATCTTTTCCGGAGCCTACGCTGCCAAGCTCGCGCTGACTGGAGAGAGCTACGAGAGCGGCGAGCAACGCTTCGGTCCGCTTTTTGCCGGGCTGCTGGCAACGGTCTACGGACTGTGGCTCGTCTACGCGGCCGGACCCGCATATCTGTTCATGTGCGCGATCCTTTATGCGCCCGGCATCATCTTCTACATCTGGGCGCGCCGCGAAACCAATCAGCGCGTGTTCCATCCTGCCGAAGCAGCCCTCGCTGGAACTCTCATCGCTGTCGCCATCCTCGCCGTTTACGAGATGTGGACCGGCGCCATCAGCCCGCTGTGAGAGGAATGACGGCGATGACAAGCCTGGGTGTCCACTCCGAAGTCGGACGTCTGCGCGAGGTGATGGTCCATCGTCCGGACCTCAGCCTGCGCAGGCTGACACCGGAGAACTGCAAGGCGCTGCTCTTCGACGACGTGCTGTGGGTCAAGCGGGCCCGCCAGGAGCATGATGTCTTCGTCGACGCGTTGCGCGAACGCGGCGTGCTGGTGCATTCTTTCGGAGAGCTCCTGGCAGAAACAATGAGCTTGACCAAGGCCCGCGACTGGCTTCTCGACCGCCGGGTTCATCCCGGCGTCGTCGGGCTGGACATGGTCGACGAGATGCGTGGCTGGCTCAACGAGATGCCTGCGGAACTGCTCGCGACCTATCTTGTCGGCGGCATCGCCCGAGCGGAGCTTCCGTTCGAGCCCAAAGGCCTGACCGGAAGGACGCTCGCGCCCCAGGATTTCGTGCTGCCGCCGCTGCCGAACCAGCTTTTCACCCGCGACAGTTCCTGCTGGATCTACGGCTCGGTCTCCGTCAATTCCATGTACTGGCCCGCCAGGCGCCCGGAAGCGGCCAATGTCGAAGCTGTCTACCGTTTCCATCCCCGGTTTCGAGACAGTGGGATTCCCTTTGTGTCGCCGGATCTGGGAACAGGCACCAGCCTGGAAGGCGGCGATGTCATGCCGATCGGTGGAGGAACGGTTATCGTCGGCATGGGGGAGCGCACCACGCCGCAAGCCGTGGGCGACCTTGCGCGCAGCCTGTTCGCGGCCGGCGAGGCCACGCGTGTGATTGCCGCGCTAATGCCGCGGGATCGCAGTTTCATGCATCTCGATACCGTCTTCACCTTCTGCGACCGCGACCTGGTGACCATGTACCCGCCGGTGGTCGAGCGGCTGCGCACCTTCTCGTTGCGGCCGGGCGATGGCGCGGCGGCGGTCGAGGTCACCGATGAGACAAAGCCGTTCACGGCTGTTGTTGCTGAAGCCGTTGGACTGAAATTGCTGCGGATCATCGCCACCGGTGGCGACCGCTACGAGGCCGAGCGCGAGCAATGGGATGACGGCAACAACGTTGTTGCGGTCGAGCCAGGTGTGGTCATCGGCTACGACCGCAACGTTTATACAAACACGCTCCTGCGCCGTGCAGGAATTGAAGTGATCACGGTCGAAGGCGCCGAGCTTAGCCGCGGGCGCGGCGGCGGGCACTGCATGACCTGTCCGATTGCCCGCGACCCGATTTGATCCGAAAGGAAATCCCTATGTCGATCAATCTTCATGGCCGCTCCGTCCTGACCCTGGACGATCTCACGGCCGACGAGATTCGCTTTCTTCTCAAGCTGGCCGCCGATCTCAAGGCAGCCAAGCTCGCCGGTCACGAGATACCGCGTCTCGTCAGAAAGAACATCGCCCTGATCTTTGAGAAGGATTCGACCCGCACCCGGACCGGGTTCGAGGTGGCGGCCTATGACCAGGGCGCCCACGTCACCTATTTCGGTCCCACCGGCAGCCATATCGGCCATAAGGAGTCCATGAAGGACACAGCCCGCGTGCTCGGCCGCATGTACGACGCCATCGAGTATCGCGGCTTTGGCCAGCACCAGGCCGAACTGCTTGCCACGCATGCCGGCGTGCCCGTCTATAACGGTCTCACCGACGAGGCGCACCCAACCCAGATCCTCGCCGACTTCATGACGATGCGTGAATTCACGCATAAACATCTTTCGGATGTGACCGTCACCTTCGTCGGTGAGGGTCGTGACAACGTCGCACAGTCATTGGCGCTGGGAGCAGCCAAGGTCGGCATCGATATGCGCGTTGCCTCGCCGAAGGAGCTTTGGCCGGATGAGGAATTCTGCGCCCATGTCCGGGACCTGGCGGAACGCAGCGGTGGCCGTTTCCGGCTCGACGAAGACGTGACGGGCTGTGTCCAGGACGCCGACTTTGTTTACACAGACGTGTGGATGTCGATGGGCGAGGACAAATCAGGCTGGTCCGAGCGTATTCGTCTTTTGACGCCATACCGCGTCACCAGCGAGGTGATGGCCGCGGCCGGCAACCCCCACGTCAAATTCATGCATTGCCTGCCGGCATTCCACAACACCGATACAGAGATCGGCGCCTTCGTTGCGAAGGAATACGGCATCGACTGCATGGAGGTCACGGACGAGGTGTTCGAGTCGGCTGCGTCGATCGTCTTCGACCAGGCCGAAAACCGGATGCACACGATCAAAGCCCTTCTCGTCGCCACGATCGGCAACTGAGATGCTTATCGTCATCGCGTTGGGCGGAAACGCACTGCTACGCCGTGGCGAACCGATGACGGCGGAGAACCAGCGCGCCAACATCAAACGCGCCGCATCCGTGCTCGCCGAACTCATCGGCGAAGGACACTCGGTTGTAGTCACGCACGGCAACGGCCCGCAAGTGGGCCTGCTCGCGCTCCAGGCCGCTGCCAGCCCGGGCGACGGGGCGTTTCCACTCGATGTGCTCGGGGCCGAGAGCGCCGGCATGATCGGATATGTGATCGAGCAGGAGCTCGGCAACCTCCTCAAGCAGAGGCTGTTCGCAACCCTGCTGACACAGGTGACTGTGGACCCGCACGATCCGGCCTTCGCTCACCCAACGAAGCCGATCGGCCCGGTCTACGATGAGGCAACCGCACGCAAGCTTGCCACCGAGCGCGGCTGGCAAGTCGCGCCTGATGGCGATAAATGGCGTCGCGTCGTACCCTCGCCACGACCGCTGGAGATTCTGGAAGCGTCGGTGATTTCATTCCTCGTCCAACGCGGCGTGATCGTCATCTGCACCGGTGGCGGCGGGGTTCCAGTAATAACCCGTGACGACGGCAGTCTTTGCGGTGTGGAAGCAGTTATCGACAAGGATCTGGCAAGCTCGCTTCTCGCTCGCGAGTTGAAGGCAGACATGCTGCTTATGCTGACGGATGTCGACGCCGTCTATGTCGACTACGGAACAGCGGCCGCTCGGGCGCTCCGGCGCGTGAGCCCCAAGGAGCTATCGGGCAGGACTTTTCCGGCCGGCTCCATGGGACCGAAGGTCAGCGCTGCAATCGAATTCATTGAAGCGACAGGCAAGCCTGCTGCAATCGGCAAGCTCGACGATGCCGTCGAAATTGTCAGAGGGGAGCTCGGCACCTGGTTCGAAGCC
>NZ_RZRQ01000368.1:0-5412 GCF_003997785.1 Mesorhizobium sp. M7D.F.Ca.US.004.01.2.1
GTTCTTGATGGCCTGCGTCGCCGGACAGGCAGCGTCGGCAACGAAAGAGCCGCTCATCTTGACGTCGGCACGCGCCGCCCCGGCCAGTGACGCCGCCAGCATGGCCAATCCGAAAACGACACCAATGCGCATGGAAAATCCCCGGCTGAAGAAGTGGGCGACAGACTGAAGCTGTCTCCATGTCAGAATTGCGATATTTTGCTGTCCAAACGCAAGAAACATCGTCGCGAAAAAGCAGGCTTTGCCAATTGACGCAAAACCGGCGCCGGCGCAAACAAAGCCGGCGCCACGGTGGCGGCCAGAGCCTGGAGACCGAGCGGCATGTCATTCAGCCAGCAGCGTGTGATTGCCTCGCCGACCGGTGCCGATCTCAATCTTTTCGTCAGGCAAGCCGATGGCCGGGCACGTGCCGTCGTCCAGATCAATCATGGTCTGGCCGAGCACGCCGCGCGCTATGCCCGCTTTGCCGATTTTCTTGGCTCCCGCGGCTTCCACGTCTATGTCCACGATCATCGCGGCCATGGCGCGACCAAGGCCCCCGACGCACCGCTCGGCAGGTTCGCCGACAGCAACGGCCCCGCCAAGGTGATCGCCGACGTCGACGCCATCCATGATCTGATCGCCAGCGAACAGCCGAACCTGCCCGTCATCCTTTTCGGCCACTCGATGGGTGCGTCGGTGGCGCTGAACTACCTGTTGCGCCACTCGCCGCGCGTTCATGCCGCCGCGATCTGGAACGGCAATTTCTCCCAAGGCCTGCTTGGCCAGGTGGCGCTCGGCATCCTTGCCTGGGAACGGATGCGGCTCGGCTCTGATGTCCCGTCGCGCCTGTTGCCAAAGCTCACCTTTCAGGCCTGGGGCAAGGCGGTGCCCAATCACCGTACATTGTTCGACTGGCTGTCGCGCGACGAGGCGGAAGTGGCGAAATACATTGCCGATCCGTTGTGCGGCTGGGATGCTTCGGTATCAATGTGGCGCGACGTCGTCGGCATGGCATTGAACGGCGGCAAGGATGCCGGCTTTGCCGGCGTCCGGCGCGACCTCCCCGTCAGCATCGTCGGCGGCGAAAAGGATCCCGCCTCGGATTACGGCAAGGGGATCACCCATCTTGCCAATCGCATGCGCAAGATGGGCTTTTCGAATCTGGTTTCAAAGGTTTACGCTGACACCCGCCACGAAAGCCTGAACGAGGTGAATCGCGACATCATCATGGGCGATTTCGCGGCCTGGGCGGACGACATCCTGAAAGCGTGACGGATTGGCCCATCGCAAGAGCCGTGACAGCCGTTGCAGGGCTTGATAGAGGCTCTGCCTTCGCAGCAATCAAGGTGATTGCAGCAACCACGGTGATTTATGGCTGAGCCCCCGCTGAAAGGCGTCCGCGTCGTCGAACTCGCCCGCATCCTTGCCGGGCCATGGGCCGGGCAGTTGCTTGCCGATCTCGGCGCCGATGTCATCAAGGTCGAGAGCCCCGATGGCGGCGACGACACCCGCAAATGGGGCCCGCCCTTCGTCATGGGCAAGGACGGCGAGAACCTGTCGGCCGCCTATTACCACTCCTGCAACCGCGGCAAGCGCTCCATCGCCATCGATTTCTCGACACCGGAAGGCGCCGAAACCGTGCGCCGGCTTGTCGCGACTTCGGACGTGCTGATCGAGAACTTCAAGCTCGGCGGCCTGAAGAAATACGGCCTCGACTACGACAGCCTGCGCAAGATCAACCCCCGCCTCGTCTATTGCTCGATCACCGGCTTCGGCCAGGATGGTCCCTATGCGCCACGCGCCGGCTATGACTTCATCATCCAGGCCATGGCCGGCATGATGTCGATCACCGGCGAGGTTGGCCGTGAGCCGCAAAAGGCCGGCGTCGCCATTTCTGACATCTTCACCGGCCTCTATTCGGTCATCGCCATCCAGGCGGCCCTGCGCCACGCCGAACAAACCGGCGAAGGCCAGCACGTCGACATGGCGCTCTTCGACACCCAGATCTCCGCGCTTGGCAACCAGAACCTCAACTATCTCGTCTCCGGCAAATCGCCGGTGCAGATGGGCAATGCGCATATGAACATTGCGCCCTACGAAGTGGTGCCAGTCAGGGACGGCCACATCATCCTGGCGGTCGGCAATGACGGCCAGTTCGCCAAATTCTGCGCCGCTGTCGGACTGGACGATTTGCCTGCAAATCCCGACTTCGCCACCAATCCTGCCCGGGTCGCCAACCGGGTCAGGCTGCGTGAGCGCATGATCGAGGCGCTGAAGATTTTTGACCGCGATCCGCTGCTGGCGAAGCTGGAAGCGGCAAGCGTTCCGGCGAGCCCGATCAACACGATCGGCCAGATGTTTGCCGACCCGCAGACAATCGCGCGCGGCATGCGGCTCGACCTCGACGACGGCCATGGCAATCTTCTGCCTTCGGTGCGTGCGCCGATGGTCATGTCCGGCACGCCGCTGGTCTATGAGCGCCCCTCGCCGCGCCTGGGCGAACACACGCAAGAAATCCTTGCCGAACTGGAGAAGTCTGGACAATGAAGACCGGCGGACAACTCATCGTCGACGCGCTTGAGGCCAACGGCACCGACCGCATCTATTGCGTGCCTGGTGAATCCTATCTGGCGGTGCTCGACGCGCTGCACGATTCAGCGATCCGCACCATCGTCTGCCGCCAGGAAGGCGGTGCCGCCATGATGGCAGATTGCCACGGCCGCCTGACCGGCAAGCCCGGCATCTGCTTCGTCACCCGCGGCCCCGGCGCCACCAACGCCTCGGCCGGCATCCACATCGCCATGCAGGATTCGATACCCGTCATCCTGTTCATCGGCCAGGTCGCCAGCCACGCCAAGGAGCGCGAGGCCTTCCAGGAAGTCGACTACAAGAGGTTCTTCGGCGACATCGCCAAATGGGTGGTCGAGATCGACGACGCCTCGCGCATCCCCGAATTCGTCACCCGTGCCTTCGCCGTGGCGACATCGGGCCGCCCCGGCCCCGTCGTCATCTCACTGCCGGAAGACATGTTGACCAGTGTCGTCGAGGCACCCATCGCTTTGCCGCACACACCGGTCGAAACCCGGCCGGGCGAAGCCGAGCTCGATGCGCTGGAAAAGCTGCTGACCAAGTCCATCAGGCCGTTCGTCATCCTCGGCGGCACGCGCTGGGACGCCGAGGCCGTGGCACGGATACGCACGATCGCCGAGACGTGGTCGCTGCCGGTCGGCTGTTCCTTCCGCCGCCAGATGCTGTTCGACCATCTGCACCCGAACTATGCCGGCGATGTCGGCATCGGCATCAACCCGAAGCTGGCCACGGCGATCAAGCAGGCCGATCTCGTGCTGCTGATCGGCGGCCGCATGGGCGAGATGCCGTCCTCCGACTACACCCTGCTGAAAAGCCCCTACCCCGACCAGACGCTGGTCCATATCCATGCCGACGCCGGCGAACTCGGCCGCGTCTACCGGCCGACATTGGCGATCAATGCCTCGCCTTCCGCCTTCGTCGACGCCTTCGCCAAGCGCAAGCCGGCCACCGCACCCGCCTGGGCAGCCGAGACGCCAAAGCTGCATGCCGCCTATCTCGACTGGTCGACACCGCCGGAAAGCGGCCCCGGCTCGGTCCAGATGGGGCCGATCATGAAATACCTCGAAAAGATGCTGCCCAACGACGCCATCCTCACCAACGGCGCCGGCAATTACGCCACTTGGGTGCATCGTTTCCACCGCTTCCGCCGCTTCGCCACGCAGGCAGCGCCGACCTCAGGCTCGATGGGCTATGGCACGCCTGCGGCGGTCGCCGCCAAAGAACTGTTTCCAGAGCGCACCGTGGTCGCTTTTGCCGGCGACGGCTGCTTCCTGATGAACGGGCAGGAATTCGCCACCGCCGTGCAATACGACCTGCCGATCGTCGTCGTCGTCGTCAACAACGGCATCTACGGCACCATCCGCATGCATCAGGAGCGCGAATATCCCGGCCGCGTCGTCGCCACTGATTTGAAGAATCCTGATTTCGCGGCGTTGGCTCGCGCCTATGGCGGCCACGGTGAGACGGTCGAGAAGACCGCCGATTTCGCCCCGGCCTTCGAACGAGCCCGCGCCAGCGGCAAGCCGGCGATCGTCGAAATCAGGCTTGACCCCGAGGCGATCACGCCGACCCGGACGATGACCCAGATCCGCGATAAGGCATAAAGCGCCAACGGCAGAGGCCGAGTTCCTTCGCGCCCCTCTCCGTCCTGCCGGACATCTCCCCCTCAAAAGGGGGAGAGTCGCGGCACCGGCTACGTCCTATTTTGCTTTTTCGATCTGGCCGCGGATCTCGCCGTCCTTGTTGGCTGCCGTATGGATATTGACGTAATATTTGCCGGCCTCAAGGTCAGCCGCCTGAGCATCGGTCAACGTCTCCGATCCCTTGATCGGGCTCTTGAGTTTCTTGAATGGGATAACGGGTCCAGCGTTTTCACCCATCGCCGCCGGACCGTGAATGTGCCCCGCCGTCGCCGGCCCGCTGAGACCGGAATACTTGACGTTCCAGCTGAGTTTCTTCTTGGCCGTGTCGAACGTTAAAGTGGCCGTGCCCTTGCCCTTCGTGGTGACGGGCGGGCTCTGCTGGCCGCCGTCGAGCGTCGCCTTGAACTTTTCCATGTCGGCCAGGGCCGGCGAGACAAGAAAGATAGAAACAGAGACGGCGAGTGCCGAAACGATCGGCGAAAAGGAATGCATGCGCATTTTTAAAAACCTCCGTTGGATGTGACACCCTTGCGGCTCTCCGACGCATGGATGCATCTGTACAACGGTCGGACGGCCAAAAGTATCCTTCGGCGCACGCATATGTGATGGCAGGCAAAAAGCCCGATTGCCTACCCGCCAGGGGAAAGCGGCGGTCAGACCGCCGCCAGCGCCTGCGTCAGGTCGGCGATCAGATCATCTGGATGCTCGGCCGCTCGCTGGAGACGTTGTCGATCCGCATGGAGCGGGCCAACGACAATGCGCGTCTGGTCGCCGAATTCCTGCGTGATCATGCCAAGGTCGGGAAGGTGCATTACCTGCCGTTCCTGGGCGAGGACACGCTGGCGGGCCGCGCCTACAGGGCGCAATGCACCGGTGCCGGCTCGACCTTCTCCTTTGATATCAAGGGCGGGGAGAAGGCGGCTTTCGCCTTTCTCAACAACCTGCAGATCTTCAAGCTGGCGGTAAGCCTCGGCGGAACGGAATCGCTGGCCAGCCACCCCGCGGCCATGACCCATTCGGGCATTCCCTTCGAGGTTCGCCAGCGCATCGGTGTGTTGGAGACCACGGTCAGGCTGTCCATCGGCGTCGAGCACCCAGATGATCTGATCGCCGACCTGACGCAGGCGCTGGCGGCGGTCTGACCGCCGCTTTCCCCTGGCGGGTAGGCAATCGGGCTTTTTGCCTGCCATCACATATG
>NZ_RZRQ01000369.1:0-5397 GCF_003997785.1 Mesorhizobium sp. M7D.F.Ca.US.004.01.2.1
GGTTGCCGCCAAGCCCGAGCATCTTGCCGAAAGCGTCCTTGTTCAGCCAGATGCCGTAACCGCCGCCGGCAACGACCAGCAGCGCGACGACAGCGGCGATCAGCCCGCCATAGCTGCGCTTGCGCTCGGCGGGACGTAGCCGCTGGAAGGTGTCGGACACCGGCTCTTCGTTGCTGGAAAAGACATCGGCCCCGTCGTCCGCCTCGTCGGCGTCCATACCTGCAGCGTCCATGCCTGCAAGAGGCGTGTCGGCGCGAGCCGGCTGGGAAGGTGCGGCTGCGGGCTTCCAGCTTGGCTCTACCTTGGCGGCAGGTGGAGGTGGCGGTCGATAAGGTTCAGGCTTGGCCGCGGGCGGTGCCGGCAAGGCGGGTTCCGCCTTCGCCGGTTGCCGTGTATGGCTCGGCTGGTTCTTGTTGCGATCGATCGAGGAAAAGATGTGTTCCAGTTCTGCGAGCGGGTCGGTCTCCGGCACGCTCTTGGCATAGTCCCGCTCGACGCTCGCGATGGCGTCTTCCAGACCGCGTTTCTGCTTGGCGACATCCTCCGGCGAAAGCGGCGGATCGCGCTGGGCAATCTTCGCTGCGATCGTAGAGCGGGCCTTGTCATAGACCTTCGCCCGCATCTCTGGCGACTGATCGCCGAGACCGTCTATCGCTTTTTTCAGAACAAAAACGAAATCTGCCATGCTTCAGTCGACCTGTATTTTGTTTCCGCGCCGGCCCCCGCAAATCAGCCGCGATGCCCGGAAAGGCTGAGAAACTAGTCTTGAAACGGATCGGTCACAAGTATCGTGTCGTCGCGTTCCGGGCTGGTGGAAAGGAGCGCGACCGGGGCGCCGATGAGCTCCTCGATGTAGCGGACATATTTGACGGCCTGGGCCGGCAGATCGTTCCAGCTGCGCGCGCCGGCGGTGGTGCCTTTCCAGCCCTCGAGCGTCTCGTAGACCGGCTCGACACGCGCCTGTGCGCCCTGGCTGGCCGGCAGATAGTCGATCATCTCGCCGTCGAGCCGGTAGCCGGTGCAGACCTTGATCTCGTCCAGCCCGTCGAGCACGTCGAGCTTGGTCAGCGCGATGCCCTTGATGCCGTTGACGGCAACAGCCTGGCGCACCAGCACCGCGTCGAACCAGCCGCAGCGGCGCTTGCGGCCGGTGACGACGCCGAATTCATGGCCGCGCGTGCCGAGGAATTCGCCGATCTCGTTCTTCTGCTCGGTCGGGAACGGACCTTCGCCGACGCGCGTCGTATAGGCCTTGGTGATGCCGAGCACATAATTGATGGCGCCTGGGCCGACGCCGGAGCCGGCGGCCGCCTGGCCGGCAACCGTATTCGACGAAGTAACGAACGGATAGGTGCCGTGGTCGATATCGAGCAGCGTGCCTTGCGCGCCCTCGAATAGGATGCGCTCGCCAGCCCGGCGCTTGTCGTCGAGGATTTTCCAGACCCGGTCCATATAGGGCAGGATCTCGTGCGCAACCGAAGTCAATTCCTGCATGATCGCATCATGCGTGACTTCGGCATGGCCAAGCCCCCGACGCAGCGCATTGTGGTGCGTCAGCAGCCTGTCGACCTTCAAGGGCAGCGTTTCCAAATCCGCCAAATCCATCACCCTGACCGCGCGCCGGCCCACCTTGTCCTCGTAGGCGGGGCCGATGCCACGACGGGTCGTGCCAATCTTCGTTCCGGAATTGGAGGCGGCGTCCTCGCGGAATCCGTCCAGTTCCCGATGCAGGGACAGGATAAGCGCTGTGTTTTCGGCTATTTTCAGGCGATCCGGCGTTACTTCGACACCTTGCGCCTTGAGCTTCGCCACTTCGGCAACGAAAGCGTGCGGGTCGAAAACCACGCCGTTGCCGATGATGGACAGCTTGCCCTGGCGCACGACGCCCGACGGAAGCAACGACAATTTGTAGACCTTGCCGTCGACGACCAGCGTGTGGCCGGCATTGTGGCCGCCCTGGAAACGCACCACGACATCGGCGCGCTCCGACAGCCAGTCGACGATCTTGCCCTTGCCTTCGTCGCCCCACTGCGAGCCGACGACCACCACATTGGCCATGTTTGTTTTCCCTTGAGACGCCGCGTGGCGGCTGGAAGACTGTTCAAAACGACAGGCCTCTATAACGTCAAGACCTCGCGAGCGCGACCTTTCTTTGCCGCCGAAAATGCCCTGAGGCACAACAATTTTCGGCTTTGACATCATTTACTTGGATGCACGGGGGCAATAGGCCGACAAACACCGCGGCTTGTCCTCAAAGCGCGTCATGACGTGCTTTGAGTTTTTTTGTTTCAATGCATGTCGTTGTCCCAAAACCGCTGCCCACTTTTGGGCGACATGCAATAGTGGCCGGAATCCCGCGATGCATCGAAGCGCTTACATATTCCTGCTGCTCACCACCTTGCTGTGGGGTGGCAACTCGGTGGCCGGCAAGCTGGCGGTCGATCACGTCTCGCCGATGACGCTCGTCTTCCTGCGCTGGGTGCTGGCCGTGGCGATCATGCTGCCGATAGGCTTGAAGACAATACGCAAGGACTGGCCGGTGGTGCGCAAGCACTGGCTCGTGCTGGCAGCGCTGGGCGCCAGCGGCTTCGCCTTGTTCAACACCATCTTCTACACGGCGCTCAACTACACCACAGCGATCAACGTCTCGATCGAACAGGCGGCGATGCCGATCCTGATCATGACAGCCAATTTCGTCTTCTTCCGCCTGCGTGTGAACTGGGCGCAAATTGTCGGTGTCGTGCTGACCATCGCCGGCGTGATCCTCACCGCCTGCCACGGCGACCCGCGCCGGCTGTTGACGCTGGAGCTCAATTTCGGCGACGCCATCATGCTGGTCGCCGTGTTTCTCTACAGTGGCTATTCGGTCGGACTGCGGCTGAAGCCGGTGATGCATTGGCAGAGCCTGATGCTGGCCCTGTCGGTTGCCGCCCTCGTCACCTCGCTGCCGTTCTTCCTGTGGGAGGTCGCCGCCGGCAGGGTCATCGTGCCTGACGCGCGCGGCTGGGCCGTCATCGTCTATACCGCGATCGGCGCCTCGGTCATCTCGCAGATCTTCTACATCAGGGGCAACGAACTGATCGGCGCCAACCGCGCCGGCCTGTTCATCAATCTGGTGCCGATCTTCGGCACGCTGCTGTCAGTGCTGATCGTCGGCGAGACGTTCCAGCTCTATCAGGCACTGGCTTTGGTGCTCGTGCTGGGCGGCATCGGGCTTGCCGAATACAGCGGGCGCAAGATGGCGATTCAGCGATCCGCCAGGACACGCTGAACGAAAAAAGGCGCGGCCCGGTCCGCGCCTTTGGATCTTTCACAGCAGTCCGGCATCACATCGCGTTGACGTCGAACTGCAACCGCTTGGCCGAGTCGATCGACTTGTGCGCCTTGATCTTTTCCAGAACCGACTCAGGGAACGGCGCGTCGAGATAAAGCAGCGCGATGGCATCGCCGCCGGGCCGGTTGCGGCCGAGCTGGAAGTTGGCGATGTTGACGCCGTTCTCGCCGCACACGGTGCCGAGCAGGCCGATGATACCCGGCGCGTCGGCATTGGTCGTGTAGAGCATGTGCTGGCCGACCTCGGCATCGAGATTGATGCCCTTGATCTGGATGAAACGCGGCTTGCCGTCGGAGAAGCAGGTGCCGGCGATCGAGCGCGTCCTGTGCTCGGTCGTCACCGTCAGCTTGATGTAGCCGTCGAACACGCCCGATTTGTCGCGCTTGACCTCGGCGACGATGATGCCCCGCTCCTTCACCATGATCGGCGCCGACACCATGTTGACGTCGGAGACCTGCGGCCTGATCAGCCCGGCAAGCGCGGCGCTGATTAGCGCGCGTGTGTTCATCGTCGCGGTCGAGCCGTCGAACAGGATCTCGACCTCCTTGATCGGATCCTCGGTGACCTGGCCGACAAAGGCGCCGAGCACTTCGGCGAGCTTGACGAAGGGCTTCAGCCGCGGCGCTTCCTCGGCGGTGATCGACGGCATGTTGATGGCGTTGGAAACCGCGCCCTTGATCAGATAATCGGCCATCTGCTCGGCAACCTGCAGCGCGACATTCTCTTGCGCTTCCGCTGTCGAGGCGCCGAGATGCGGCGTCGCCACCACGTTCTCCATGCCGAACAGCTCATTGTTCTCGGCCGGTTCGACCTCGAACACGTCGATACCGGCTCCGGCCACCTTGCCGCTCTTCAGCGCCGCGACCAGGTCGGCCTCGACGATCAGCCCGCCGCGGGCGCAGTTGATGATGCGCACGCCTTTCTTCATCTTGGCGATCGCCGCCGCATCGATGATGTTGCGCGTCTTGTCGGTCAGCGGCGTGTGCAGCGTGATGAAGTCGGCGCGGGCGAAAAGCTCATCCAGCTCGACCTTGTCGACACCGAGTTCCTCGGCACGCTTGTCCGACAGGAATGGGTCGAAGGCGATGACATGCATCTTCAGCCCGACGCCGCGCGTCGCGACGATCGAGCCGATGTTGCCGCAGCCGATGACGCCCAGCGTCTTGCCGGTGATCTCGACGCCCATGAAGCGGTTCTTCTCCCATTTGCCGGCGTGGGTAGAAGCGTTGGCTTCCGGGATCTGGCGGGCAAGCGCGAAGATCATCGCCACCGCATGTTCGGCCGTCGTGATCGAATTGCCGAAGGGCGTGTTCATCACGATGATGCCCTTGCGGCTCGCCGCCGGGATGTCGACATTGTCGACGCCGATGCCGGCGCGGCCGATAACCCTGAGTTTGGTGGCGGCGTTGATCAGCTTTTCGGTGACCTTGGTCGCCGAGCGGATGGCGAGGCCATCATACTGGCCGATCACTTCGAGCAGCTTTTCCTTGTCCTTGCCGAGATCGGGCAGATAGTCGACCTCAACGCCACGATCCTTGAATATCTGCACGGCGGTGGGAGAAAGTTTGTCTGAGACGAGAACGCGGGGCGCCATGGCGGCCTCCTTGAAATGGATTTGATGGGAATGGGCGGCCCGAAGGCCGCCACCGAAAGATGTCAGGCTGCCGCTTTGAGCGACGCCTTCTGTGCGGCGAAGGCCCAGTCGAGCCAGGGCAGCAGCGCTTCGAGATCCGATGTCTCGACCGTCGCGCCACACCAGATGCGCAGGCCGGGCGGTGCATCGCGATAGGCGCCGATATCATAGGCGACACCTTCCTTGTCGAGCACCGACACCAGTCCCTTGGCGAAAGCCGCCTGCCCGTCGGCGTCGAGCGCGGACACATCCGGGTCGGTGAAGTGCAGGCAGACCGAGGTGTTCGACCGCGTCGCCGGCAAGGTGGCGAGATGACCGAGCCATGAGGACTTGCCGACAAAGCGATCGAGGACGGCCGCATTGGCATCCGCCCTGGCGATCAGCGCATCGAGGCCACCGATCGACTTCGCCCAGTTGAGCGCATCGAGAT
>NZ_RZRQ01000036.1:0-29626 GCF_003997785.1 Mesorhizobium sp. M7D.F.Ca.US.004.01.2.1
GATCATGATGTTCTACCTGGCGCTGCTGCCGACCATCATCGACCTCGCTTCGGTCAGCATCGTCGGCTGGGTCGAGCTGACGGCGACCATGGCTGTGGTGCTGGTCGCCATCGATCTCGCCTGGGTGCTCGCTGCATCACAGGCGCGCAAGCTCCTGAAGAGCAGGCGCGCCATGAAGATCGCCAACCGCGTTAGCGCCACGACGATGGCCGGTGCGGCAGCGGCCATCGCGGCGCGGTCCTGAGCCGAAGCGTCAACCCATCATATTGATGATCGGCGCGATCTCGACGTTGCAGTTCGGCTCCGCCAGGATCGGACAGTCCCTGGCCTTGCTGGCAGCGTCGTCGATGTCCCTGGCCTCGATGATCGAGTAGCCGCCGGTCGGGTTGCTGCCGCCATTGTTCTTGATCTTGCCACCGGGCAAGACGCTCTTCGACATGCCAACCGGGTTGCCGCGGTCGACCACGGCCGAACCAAGCTTTGCGAACCAGCCTGTCCAGGCGTCCGTCATCGCCTTACGTTCCACCTCGGTCGTCGGCATCTTGCCCGAGCCGTGATAGACGTAGAGAAACTGTGCCATGTTCTCCTCCCTTGATGAGCGGCATCGAACCGGCATGCGGTCACGCCGCCTGCCGATCATCGGACCAAACCGGCAAACAAGCAACGAGAATGCGAAATTGCTAATATAACAGCGGCCTGGCCCCAGCCGCCGAACTTCACCGCGCCATGGCGTGGTATTCGTCGTTCGGCCGCATGTCGATCGCCGCGGCCACCCGGTTCGACATGTTGAAGAAGGCCGCGGTCGAGGCTATGTCCCAGATATCGCGGTCGGTGAAGCCAGCCTTACGCAGCGTGGCCCGGTCAGCCTCGACGACCTTCGCCGGCTCCTCCGTCAGCTTGGCGGCAAATTCGAGCATCGCCGCCTGCTTCGGCGAAAGATCGGCGGCGCGGAAATTCATCACCATCATCTCGCCAAGCGCCGGGTCGCCGGACAGCTGACGCACCGCCGCGCCATGCGCGGTCAGGCAATAATAGCAATGGTTGATCGAGGAGACGGCGACCGCGATCATCTCGCGTTCCAGCTTCGACAGGCCGGAATCACCCAGCATCAAATCGTTGTACATGTCGGTGAAGGCACGCAGCTTCTTGTCGTCGAAGGCGTAGGCGCGCAGCACGTTGGGAACCAGGCCGAGCTTCTCCTCGCATTTGGCGAAATAGGCTTTTGTCGCCTCGCTGAGCTCCGCCTGGCCAAGGTCAAGCGCGGTGATTTTGCCGGTCATGGGTCATTTCTCCTCGTTGCGCGGCATCTTGTCGCCGAATTCCGATATTTCTTTGCAAGCCGTCAAACCTTTGTCGCCAAACAGCGGTCATCTGCTACCATAGTCGTAAAAGCATTGACGGGAGGGAAGTGCGTCATGGCCAGCGTGAAATCCGCGAGCAAGCCGAAGAAAAAAGCCACGGCAGCGACAAAAGCGGAGGAAAGGCCAGCCAGGCTTGCCGACTATCTGCTCGCCCGCGCGCCGGCTGAAGACATCGCCACCTATGAAGCGGCCGACCTCGAACGCGCCGCCGATCTCGCTGGCAAGGCGATTGCCGTTCACAAAAAAGGCGAGTGCGTCGTTGCCGTCGATGCCGATTCCGGCGTTGTGCGAGACGGCCGCCCGGTGACAATTATCACGGTCGTCAACGACAACATGCCGTTCCTGTTCGATTCCATCCTCGGCGAGATCACCGAGACATCAGGCGAACCGACCCTGGTCACCCATCCGGTCATCGTGGTGCGCCACGGCAAAGGCGGTGTGGACGAAATCCTCGGCGACGGCAATTTCGCCAAGGACGACGGCAGCCACGACCGGTTGAGCGTCATCCATGTCCACATCCCGCGGCTGACCGCCGAGCAGGCGAACGGATTGACCGAGCGGCTGCGCAAGATGCTCGGCCAGGTTCACGCCGCCGTCAACGACTGGAAGCCGATGCTGGCCCGCCTCGATCAGGCGATCTCGGAGTTCCGCTATTCGGCGGTACCGCTCGACAAGAAGAGCGTTGCCGAGGCGATCGCCTTCCTCGAGTGGCTGCGCGACGACAATTTCACCTTCCTCGGCATGCGCGAATTCAAATACACCGGCGGCGAGGAAAGCGGCACGCTGGAGCGCGCCGACAAGCCCGGTCTCGGCATCCTGTCCGATCCCGACGTGCTGGTGCTGAGGCGCGGCACCGAAGCGGTGACGACGACGCCCGAAATCCGCGCCTTTCTGCATGGGCCGGAGCCGTTGATCGTCACCAAGGCCAATGCCAAGTCGTCCGTGCACCGCCGCATCTATCTCGATTACATCGGTATCAAGACCTACACCGCCAAGGGCACGCTTGCGGGCGAATTGCGTATCGTCGGCCTGTTCACCTCGACCGCCTACACGCGCTCGGTGATGAAGATCCCGTATCTCAGGTCCAAGGCCGAAACCATCATCGCCAAGTCCGGCTTCGACCGGCACGATCACTCCGGCAAGGCGCTGATCAATGTGCTGGAAAGCTATCCGCGCGACGAATTGTTCCAGGTGCCGGTGCCGATCCTGAGGAAGCATGCCGCCGCCATTCTCGGCCTGGTCGAGCGGCCGCGGGTGCGGGCGCTGGTGCGCGCCGACCAGTTCGACCGCTTCGTCTCGATCCTCGTCTTCGTGCCGCGCGACCGTTACGACAGCGTCGTGCGCGAGAAGATCGGCTTCTATCTGAAGACCGTATTCCAAGGCCGGCTGTCGGCCTACTACCCGGCCTTCCCCGAAGGTGGGCTGGCGCGCGTGCATTTCATCATCGGCCGTTCCGGCGGCAAGACGCCGAAGGTCGAGCAAGCGACGATCGAGGCGGCGATCCGCGACATCGTACGCACCTGGGAGGACGCCCTTTCCGATGCGGCGGAGGCCAGTGGCGCCGACCAGGCGTTGAAGAGCATTGCCGCGCGGCTGCCGGAAAGCTACCGCGATTCGTTCAGCGCGGCGGTGGCGCTGGCCGATGCCGGGCGCATCGCCAAGATCAGCGCCGGCAATCCGATCGCCATCGACTATTACCGCCATGCCGAGCAGAAGCCGCACCAGGCGGCACTGAAGATCTATCACCACGGCAGTCCGGTGGCGCTGTCGCGTCGGGTGCCGGTGCTGGAAAACATCGGCTTCCGCGTCATCAGCGAACGCACTTTCGCGGTCGGCGACGACCAGTCCGGCATGATCAATAGGGATCAGCCCGGCATGGTTTTCATCCACGACATGGAGCTGGAAAACAGCTACGGCAAGCCGATCGACCTTGCCGATGGCGGCGCGCTGTTCGAGGACGCATTCCTGTCCGTCTGGCGCGGCGACGTCGACAATGACGGCTATAACGGCCTTGCCCAGACCGCCGGGCTGTGGTCGGGCGAGATCACCATCCTGCGCGCCTATGGCCGCTATCTGCAGCAGGTCGGTATCCCGCAGAGCCAGGACTTCATCGCCGCCGTGCTCAACCGCTATCCCGACATCGCGCGCGGCCTGCATGCGCTGTTCATCTCCCGGCTTGGCCCGACAGCCGAGACCGAAGGTGTGGTGGCGGCAAAACACCTCAAGGCCAAGATCAAGGACGCGCTGGAGGATGTGCCGAATATCGACGACGACACCATCATTCGCCGCTACCTCAACCTGATCGAAGCCTCGCTGCGCACCAATCATTTCGTTGCCGATACGAAAGAGAAAGGCCAGTCGCTGGCGATCAAGCTCGATTCGCACGCGGTCGAGGGATTGCCGGCGCCGCGGCCGTGGCGGGAAATCTTCGTCTACGGCTCCGAGGTCGAAGGCCTGCATCTGCGCTTTGGCCCGGTGGCGCGCGGCGGCCTGCGCTGGTCGGACCGCGCCCAGGACTACCGCACCGAGGTGCTCGGCCTGGTCAAGGCGCAGCAGGTCAAGAATGCCGTCATCGTGCCGGTCGGCGCCAAGGGCGGCTTCTTCCCCAAGCGCCTGCCGGCAGGCGGCACCCGCGATGCGATCTTCGAGGCCGGCACGTCGGCCTACAAGAACTTCGTCTCCAGCCTGCTGTCTATCACCGACAATATCGGCCTCGACGGCGTCATCCCGCCGGCCGGTGTCGTGCGCCGCGACCCGGACGATCCATATTTCGTCGTTGCCGCCGACAAGGGCACGGCGACCTTCTCCGACACCGCCAACGCGATCAGCGAGAAGCATGGCTTCTGGCTCGACGACGCCTTCGCCAGCGGCGGCTCGGCCGGTTACGATCACAAGAAGATGGGCATCACCGCCAAGGGCGCCTGGGAAGCGGTCAAGCGGCATTTCCGCGAGATCAACCGCGACATCCAGACCTCGTCCTTCACCGTCGTCGGTGTCGGCGACATGTCGGGCGACGTGTTCGGCAACGGCATGCTTTTGTCGCCGAAGACCAGGCTGATCGCCGCCTTCGACCATCGCGACATCTTCATCGATCCCGATCCCGACATGGCGGCGTCGATGGCCGAGCGCGAGCGCATGTTCGCGCTGCCGCGCTCGAGCTGGCAGGACTATGACAAGACGAAACTGTCGGAAGGCGGCATCATCGTCTCGCGCAACCAGAAGTCGATCACCCTGCCGGCGGCAGCTGCGGCGGCGATCGGCTTGGCCAAGACCACCGCCACGCCGGTCGAGATCATGACCGCGATCCTCAAGGCGCCGGTCGATCTTCTCTGGTTCGGCGGTATCGGCACGTATTTGCAGGCATCCACCGAGACCAACGCCGAAGTCGGCGACCGCGCCAACGATGCCATCCGCATCACCGCGCTCGACGTGCGCGCCAAGGTCATCGGCGAGGGCGCCAATCTCGGCGTCACGCAGCGGGCACGCATCGAGTTCGGCATGAATGGCGGCCGCTGCAACTCCGACGCCATCGACAATTCGGGCGGCGTCAACTGCTCCGACGTCGAGGTCAACATCAAGATCGCGCTGGCGTCCGCCATGCTCAAGGGGTCGTTGACGCGCCCGGCACGCAACAAGCTTCTGGCCGAGATGACCGAGGAGGTCGGTTCGCTGGTGCTCTCCAACAACTACCAGCAGACGCTGGCGCTTTCGATCGCCCGCAAGCGCGGCCTCGCCGACATCGCGCATCAAAGCCGGTTCATGACGGCGCTGGAGGCGCGCGGCCTGCTCGACCGTGCGGTGGAGACGCTGCCGTCGCCGGCAGCACTTGCCGAGCGCGAAGCGCGCGGCGAGCCGCTGACCAGAGCCGAGCTCGGCGTGTTGCTCGCCTATGCCAAGATCGTGCTGTTTTCCGACATCGTCGCCAGCGACGTACCGGACGACGCGCATTTCGACCGCGACCTGATGGGCTATTTTCCCGACCGGATGGCGAAGAAATACGCCGCCGAGATCCATGGCCACAGGCTGCGCCGCGAGATCATCACGCGGGTCGTCGCCAACGATCTCGTCAATCGCGGCGGCCCATCCTTCGTCAACCGGTTGCAGGAAGCCACGGGGCGCACCGCCGCCGACGTCGTGCGTACCTTCGCGGTGGTGCGCGACGGGTTTGCCTTGCCAGCGCTCTATCGCGAGATCGACGCGCTCGACAACCAGATCGACGGTCAGGTGCAGCTCGATCTCTATCAGATGGTCAGCCGGCTGATCTATGTGACCAGCGGCTGGTATCTGAAGAACGATGCCGGCACGGCACCCCTTGGCCAGCGCATCACTGAGCTGCTGGAAGCCCGCAAGGCGCTGGATCCCAGGCTCGTTTCGCTGCTGCCGGCCTTCTCGCGTGAGCGGATCGAGGAGAAGCGGCACGGGCTGTTCAAGGCCGGCGCGCCGGAAAAGCTGGCCGAACAGCTGGCGCTGAGCGAGGTGGCGGAACTCATCCCCGACATCGCGCTGACGGCGCGCACCGCCGGCGCCGACATCGTCGCCGCGGCCAAGGCGTTCTTCGCCGTCAGCGATGCCTTCCGCATCCCGCGTGTCGAGGACGCGGCACGCTCGATCACGCCGTCGGACTATTACGACCAGCTGGCGCTTTCGCGCGCGACCGACACGATCGGCGCCGCACGGCGTGGTATCGCGGTGGCGGCACTCACCGGCCACGCCAATACGGCCGATCCGGTGGCCGCCTGGCTGGAAGCCGGCGGCGAGCGCGTGGCGCGCATCCGCGAGCGGCTGCAGGCGCTGACCGAGGGCGGCGACATCACCGTGTCGCGGCTGTCTGTCGCATCGGGGCTGATGAGCGATCTGACGGGGATGTGAGTGATTCGTTTGACGAGGTTGGCTCTGCCCGTTCGGTTGGGTGAGAAGCATCAACCGCGGTCGTTTGCATGCGCACGGGAAAACATGCAGACATGATGCCAACCGCCAGCGTTACGAAGGCGATCGGAGGGGATATGACCGAGGTAGCAGTGCAGCGTGCGTCTGGACGCGGCATCTGGGGATGGATGTTCTTCGACTGGGCAGCGCAGCCGTTCTTCACGGTCGTTACCACCTTCATCTTCGGGCCGTATTTCGTTTCGCGCATGGCAAGCGATCCAGTCACGGGCCAAATCGTCTGGGGTTATGGTATCGCGGCGGCCGGGTTGGCCATCGCCGTGCTGTCGCCGATCCTCGGCTCGATTGCCGATCAGACCGGGCCGCGCAAGCCGTGGATCGCATTCTTTGCCGCCATCAAGATCACCAGCCTTTGCCTGCTGTGGTTCGCCACCCCCGGTTCGAACCTGTTTCTGGTCGTGGCGTTGTTTTCGCTGGCATCGGTCGCGGCGGAATTCTCGACCGTGTTCAACGATTCGATGATGCCGCGCCTGGTGCCGAAGAGCGAAATCGGCAGGATTTCCAATGTTGCCTGGGGTCTCGGCTATCTCGGCGGCATGATTGCGCTGATCTTCGTCATTACATGCATGGCCGGCATCCCCGAAACCGGCAAGACGATCATCGGCATCGACCCGCTCTTCGGGCTCGACCCGAAGCTCGGCGAGGACGCCAGGGCCACCGGGCCGCTGTCAGCCGGCTGGTATTTCCTGTTCATCCTGCCGATGTTCTTTTTTACCCCCGATGCCCTCAAGGGCCTGCCGATCGGCCCGGCGGTGCGAGAGGGGTTGGCGGAGCTGAAAGTAACACTGGGTGAGGTGCGCAAGCGCAGCGGTATCTTCCGCTTCCTCGTCGCCCGCATGATCTATCAGGACGGCGTCAACGCGCTGCTTACGCAAGGCGCCGTATTTGCCGCGGCGATGTTCGGCTGGTCGATCACCGAGGTCGGCTTGTTCGGCATCATCCTCAACGTGGTAGCCATCTTCGGCTGCTGGATCGCCGCTTACCTTGATACCCGCCTAGGCTCCAAGGCGGTGGTGCTGATCTCGCTGGGAATGTTGACGATCGCGACCATCGGCATCATCTCGACCGGGCTCGGCTATACGCTGTTCGGCGCATTGCCGCTTTCCATTGCCGATTCGGGCGGCCTGTTCGGCACGGCGGCCGAGAAGGCATACATCCTCTACGGCCTGTTGATCGGGCTGGCCTTCGGGCCGGTTCAGGCGTCGTCGCGATCCTATATGGCGCGGAGCGTCACGGCGGCAGAATCCGGCCGCTATTTCGGCATCTATGCGCTGGCCGGCAGGGCAACCAGTTTCCTGGCGCCGTTCCTGTTTTCAACGATCTCCTTTGCCACGGGCTCGACGCGGCTCGGCATGGCGGTGATCATCCTGTTTCTCGGTGTCGGCATGGCGATCCTGATCAAGACGCCGTATCCGGCGGATCGGCCGGCGGAATAGCTTACCCTCCCCCTTGTAGGGAGGGTCGATCCGCGGAGCGGGGTAGGGGGCGGCGCTGCCCCTACCCTGTCTCTTGAATTTTGCTTCGCAAAAATCGTTCAACGACCCTCCCCGCGGGAGGAGGGTAAGGGGCCTCAATGCCGGAAATGCCTTACGCCGGTAAACACCATGGCGATGCCGTGCTCGTCGGCGGTGGCGATGACGTCCTTGTCGTTCATCGAACCGCCGGGCTGGATGACAGCGGTGGCGCCGGCGGCGATCGCCGACAGCAACCCGTCGGCGAAGGGGAAGAAGGCGTCGGAGGCGACGACTGAACCCTTGGTCAGCGGTTCGGCAAGGCCCGCGGCCTCGGCCGCGTCGAGCGCCTTGCGGGCGGCGATGCGTGAGGAATCGACCCTGCTCATCTGGCCGGCGCCGATGCCGACGGTTGCGCCGTCCTTAACGTAGACGATGGCGTTGGACTTGACGTGCTTGGCGATGCGGAAGGCGAATCTCAGGTCGGCCATTTCGGCCGGCGTTGGCGCGCGCTTCGTCACCACCTTCAGCTCGAGGTCATCGACCACGGCATTGTCCCGGCCCTGGACGAGCAGACCGCCGGCGACGGATTTGACCGTCGTGCCAGGCGTGCGCGGATCTGGCAGGCCGCCGGTGACCAGCAGGCGCAGGTTCTTCTTTGCCGCGACGACTGCCGCTGCCTCGTCGGTCGCGCCGGGCGCGATGATCACCTCGGTGAAGGTCTTGACGATCTCTTCCGCCGCCTCGGCGTCGAGGACGCGATTCACAGCGATGATACCGCCGAAGGCCGAGACCGGATCGCAGGCGAGCGCCTTGGCGTAGGCTGCCTTCAGCGAGGTGTCTTCAGCAACGCCGCAAGGGTTGGCGTGCTTGATGATGGCGACGGCGGCGGAGCGCGCCGGATCGAATTCACCGACCAGTTCGAAGGCAGCGTCGGTGTCGTTGATGTTGTTGTAGGACAGCTGCTTGCCCTGCAGCTGGCGCGCCGTGGCGACGCCCGGCCGCTTGTCGCCATTGACGTAGAAGCCGGCGCTCTGATGCGGGTTCTCGCCGTAGCGCATCACTTCGACCAGCCTGCCGCCAAAGGCGCGCCATGTCGGATGTTCGATCTCGAGCGCCTCGGCGAACCAGCCGGAGATCGCCGCGTCATAGGTAGCGGTGCGGGCAAAGGCCTTGGCCGCCAGCTTCTTGCGGAAATCCAGCGACAGCGAGCCGATGTTCATCGCCAGCGCATTCAGCACCGAGGCGTAGTCGCCGGGATCGGTGACGATGGCGACATAGGCGTGGTTCTTGGCCGAAGCGCGGATCATCGCTGGCCCGCCAATGTCGATGTTCTCGACGATCGATGCGTAGTCGGCGCCGGAGCGGCGAACCTCCTCGAACGGATAGAGATTGGAGACGACGAGATCGATCGGCTCGATGCCGTATTTGCGCATTGCCGCGGAATGCTCCGGATCGTCGCGCACGCCAAGCAGCGCGCCATGCACGCTGGGATGCAAGGTCTTGACGCGACCATCCATGATCTCGGGGAAACCGGTGAGCTCGGAGACATCGCGCACCGCCAGGCCCGCCTCGGTGATCGCCTTTGCCGTGCCGCCGGTCGAGACCAGCTCGACACCGGCTGCTGCCAGCGCTTTGGCGAAATCAATGAGGCCGGTCTTGTCGAAGACGGACAGCAGGGCGCGACGCACGGGGACGAGATCAGGTGCGGGAATGTTCTTGGCGGCGACGGCCATGGGCTGGCGGCCTTTCACGGCTAAGCATGATGCCGAAAAGTTGCGGACTTTTCGGATAAACATCATACGACAAAACAAAAAGCCGGAGAGGAATTCGCGTTTCGACTTGAACGCATTCCGCTCTGGTGTGGTGGATGCCCGCGCCCGTAGCACATGCCGCCCGGAAATCAAACCGGCGGTCAGGTAAGCTCAGTTGTTTTCCGGGTAACCGGCGATGCTAGTGCGCGTCAGCTGCCAGTGGACTTCGGCGACTTCCGAGGCCTTGAAGGCAAGCACGATCTGGCGGCTGCGGCGCGGGCCGCCAAGGCCGGCGAAATAAATCGATTCCTCGACCTCCGGCACCACTTCGGCTGCTGTGAACACCCAGGTGTCGGCCTGATCGGCGGCCAGCACCAGGCGATCATGCTCGTCCTGTAAAAGGTTGATGTCGGGGTGGACGTGGAAACGGATGGTGACGAAGTCGCGGCCATTGTTGCGGATCGCCGCATTGCCGGGCCGCTGGAAACGGTCCCTGCCGGCCAGTACATTGCCGTTCGACGACAGTTTCAGCTCGCGCTCATGCAGGAAGCCGAATCGCGGGACATAGCCGTCATGGCGGGCGATGAACCCCTGAACGCCCTTCTGGTCGGTGCGCTTGCACTGCACATGCTGCGGGCCGCCGATCAGCGGCGAACCGAGCAGGTCGTTGACGCGCAGCGAATGGCTGAAGCGTGCCGACGAGGTGTCGTTGATGGTGGCGGTCGAGTGCGCCGCGGTGGCGCGCGCCAGCGGTCGGAATTCAGCCGCGCCATAGGTGTCGATGCCGGCATTGACGATGTAGTGCTGTCGGCCGGACGACAGTTCGAAGGCGAGGCAGCTGGCGTGTGCTGCGTTGGACACGTCGACCGGCGGCGGCAGGCCAGTGTCGGCAATGACCGTGGTGCCGCCCATCGACAGGCGCTCATAGCCGGAATGCGGCGCATGCAGCAGTGGCGCGCCGGCGGTATCGTCGTGGCGCAGGATGGTGGCGATGCGGTCGTGGATGGTGGCGCCCATGCCGTTGAATCGGGCGAGGCTGCCGTCCTGATGGCGGAAGAAGCGCAGCGCCGGCAGCATGCGGTCGATGGCGCCGATCAGCGCCTGCGGCGGCGTTTCCGCCTGGTTGGCATAGGTCTGGCGCAGCGGCAGAAGGTCGGCGAGGATTTCCAGGACGACCATCGGATTGCGCGAAATGTGCCCGCCGTCGGCGAGGATCTGGCGGTCGAGTTCCTCGGCCAGGTTGCGGGTTGCGCCGCGCAGCGCCGATGCCGGCGCTGGCAGGGACAGAGCGGCAAAGGCAAGCGCGATGCGGGCACGCAGCTTGTCCTTGCCGTCGGGCATTTCACGCGCCATCGACCGGAGGTAGCGGATCTGAACGGCAACCGACTTCAGGAAGGCGCGGTAGAAGGGGAACTCGGCGCCCTGTAGCACGACGGAGGAGTGCTGCAGCCAGGCGATGATGCGCTTGGCCGTGGTGCCGGGCTCCCAGGCGACGCCGGAAATATGGCTGCCATGCATGGCGATCCAGTCGGAGACCAGGGCGCGGGCATTGGCGGCGGCAAGCTCGGTGCCGGCGGCGCGCATATGGCGTAGCCAGCGAAAGCCGTGCAGCGTCTTCTGCCAGCCGTGATTGGGCACGTTGATCTGGAACGGCGACTTGCCGCCGGTCTCGACCAGATGCCCCGACAGGGGATAGCGGCCGTAGTAGATCTCAAGCGCGATCTGCGGGTCGGCGAGGCGCAGGTCCGGCGGTGCGATCAGCACACGTTCCGGCGTGCGGCCGGAATAGCGCCAGCGATAGACCGGCCCGGCACGCAGGCGCCGGCGCGTTTTGCGCCAGAACTCCTTCGCGACAAGCGTCCACAGACGCGTCGTGCTGCTGGCAGCAAGTGCCAAAACCCCTCCTGATCGTCCACTACCCCGGCGCCGAGTTTACATGATTGCACGACTCGTGCGAAGGCGAATTCCATGGACGGCGCCGGTTCACCCGGTTTTGCCCCCGACTCTCCTTGAAAAAGTCAGTAAATCCGGGCAGTTAAATGAAAGCGCGTCGCGCCCGATCGGTCTGACGCAGCGCGCTTTGGTCTTCTGTTATGCATGTCGTCGTCCCGAAGCCGCTGCGCACTTTTGGGCGACATGCATTTAGCCGGCTCGACGCATGCGAGCGGCGAAGAAGCCATCGAGGCCCGAGCGCTCCGGCGCGCCGAGGTCAAGGTCGGCGGGTGTGGTGCGCAGCGTGCCTTGCGGCGTCAGGAACGGATCGATGCCGGCGATCTCGCCTTGCTGTGCCGGATCGTTGGCTATTTCAGCGGCGGCGGCCAAGAAGGCGCGATAGAGATCCTCGCCTTCGAGCGGATCGAGCGAACAGTTGGAGAAGACGATCCTGCCGCCGGGTTTCACCAGCGTGACAGCGCGGGCGAGCAGCCTGCGTTGCAGGTCGGCGAGTTTTTCGACATCGGCCGCCGTCTTGGTCCATGGCACGTCGGGATGCCGGCGCACCGTGCCGGTCGACGAGCAGGGCGCATCGAGGAGAACGGCGTCGAACAATTCCTTCGGCTCGTATTTGAGCAGGTCGGCCTGGACGATCTCGGCGGACAGGCCGAGGCGGTCGAGATTCTGCGTCAGCCGCACCAGCCGGTTCTTCGAGGTGTCGACAGCGGTGACCTTGGCGCCGGCGAGAATGAGCTGCGCGGTCTTGCCGCCGGGGGCGGCGCAGAGATCGGCAACGCGCAAGCCCCTGACATCGCCGAACAGCCGTGCAGGCAGACTGGCCGCGGCGTCCTGGACCCACCAGGCGCCGTCGGCAAAGCCTGGCAGTTCGGTGACCGGCCCAACGAGATTCTCCACCCGGACCGTGCCAGTCGGCAGGACGATGCCGCCGAGCTTTTCGGCCCAAAGCTCGGGATCGACCTTGACCGAGAAATCGACCGGCGCCTCGACGCGGTGGGCTTCCAGGATCTGCCTTGCCTTCTCGGTGCCATAGGTGGCCTTCAGCCGGTCGGAAAACCATTTTGGCGCTTCGTCGGTGGCGGCAAGGGCGGCAGGCAGTTCCGTTTCCTTGGCGCGCGCCAAGGTGCGCAGTACGCCATTGACCAGGCCGGAGAAACGCACCGTGCGCGGATCGGACTTGGCGTGGGTCACGGCCAGGTCGACTGCGGCGCTGTCGGGAATGTCGAGGAACAGGATCTGTGTCGCCGCCACATGCAATATGTGCGACAAAGCGGTGGCGTTGGGCGGCAGCGGCTTCTCCAGGCGCCGCGCCAGCAGGCCTGATATGGTCATGCGATAGCGCAGCGCTGTAACCAGAATGGCGCGGACAAGGCCGCGATCGCGAAGGTCGAGCGCCTTGTATTGCGGGTGGCCGTTTTCGTGATCGGTCAGGCCGTCGAGCGGCGTTCTGGCGTCGATGACGGCGGCAAGCAGCCGCGCCGCTGCCTTGCGGGCGGCAAGGCCGGCAACGAAGTCGCCGCCGTCTCTGTGTTCCTGATCGCCTGAAACCGTGCGTCGAGATCCTCTGTCCACCACGCTCACGACCACCGGCCCTTGGGTCCGGTCGGGTTGCGGCCCCACGGGTTGGATTTCGGCTTGGCGGGCTCCGCCGGCTGCTTGGGCCGTGCTGCCTGATCCCACGGGCCTGACGGCCGCTGTTCGTCCGCCTGCCGTGGTGGTGCCGGGGTCTGGCGCTGAGCTTGAGTTTCGCTCCCTCCCATCTGCTGTGCCATCGCCTGCAGGGCAGCGATGCGGTTGTTGGTGCTCGGGTGGGTGGAAAACAGACTGTCCATGCGCTCGCCGGAAAGAGGATTGATGATGAAGAGATGCGCGGTTGCCGGATTGCGCTCGGCATCGGGGTTGCGGATGCGTTCGGCGCCGCGGGCGATCTTGTCAAGGGCGGAAACCAGCCAGAGCGGGTGTCCACAGATTTCGGCGCCGCGCCGGTCGGCCTCATATTCGCGGGTGCGGCTGACCGCCATCTGCACGACCATGGCGGCAAAGGGCGCCACAATCATCGCGACCAGCACGCCGACAATGCCGAACGGATTGTTTTCACGATTGCCGCCGAAGAAGAAGGCGAAATTGCCGAGCATCGAGATAGCGCCGGCAAAGGTGGCGACGATCGTCATGGTCAGCGTGTCGCGATGCTGCACATGGGCGAGTTCGTGCGCCATGACAGCGGCGACCTCTTCAGGCGTCAGTGCCTGCAACAGGCCGGTAGAGGCAGCCACTGCCGCGTTCTGCGGGTTGCGGCCGGTGGCGAAGGCGTTCGGCTGCGGGTTGTCGATCAGATAGGTCTTCGGCATCGGCAGGCCGGCCTGTTTGGCCATTGCCTTGACTATGGCGTAATATTCGGGCGCGTTCCCTTCGTCGACCTCGACGGCACGGTTCATCGACAGCACCATCTTGTCGGCGTTCCAGTAGCTGAACAGGTTGGTGCCGGCAGCGATAAGCAGCGCGATCATCATGCCGCCGGTTCCGCCGATCAAAAAGCCGACGCCCATGAACAGCGCGGTCATCGCGGCAAGAAGCATGGCGGTGCGAAGCGTGTTCATCGTCTGCTCCTGTCCAACTGGTGGTGAAAGGGGGTCGATCCGTGTGAGTTCATCGCTATATGATGGGAAACGCCTGGTCCTGTTTCAATCCGCCGGAAATATCACATGAACGACGAAACCAGTAAAATCGATGCCGACCTTGGCCATGACGTCGAGCCAAAGGCGCTGACGCCGCAAGCCAGACGGGCGCTCGCGGAAGCCGAGGCAAGACGCGTGAAATATCTGGAGAAGGAAGCAGCCGCGCCGAAGGAGATCGGCGGCCGTGGCGGCAAGGAGCCCGGCCGCTATGGCGACTGGGAGGTGAAGGGCCTGACCAGCGACTTCTAAGGTATGGTGATATTCACGTGATGCTGGCCTGCAAGCGTTGGTTTCCTGCGCTTCCGGTGCTCACGTCCTTCAAGTGCGCTCCGCTCCGGTTCTCGGAAACCGTCTTGTTTGGTCGCTACGCGCCCGTCTTCGACTCCGACTCGGCTTGACCTGAATCTCAATACACACTTGGCTAGGCGGCGCTGCGCTGCGGCTCGAGCGCGATCCAGCCGTTTTCGTCGAGGGTGATGCCGATCCCCTCGTAACCTCCTATCGCGGCGTGCTGGCTTTGCAGCGCATGCTTGTGCGTGGCGTTGATGATCATGACCGCCGCGCCCGCCGCCTCGGCTGCCGTGATGCCAGCTGGAGCATCCTCGAACACGAGGCAGTCGCGCGCATCGAAGCCGAGCCGTTCCGCGCCAAGCCGGAAGCAATCGGGCGCCGGCTTGCCGCGGGAGACATCTTCCGCCGCGACGATGACGGCCGGGACAGGGATGCCGGCAGCCTGCATGCGCAACAGCGCCAGTTCGCGCGGCGCGGAGGTGACGATCGCCCAGCGCTCGGGGGGCAGCGAATTGAGAAACGCGGCTGCGCCGGCGATCTGGAGAATGCCATCCAGATCGGCCGCCTCGGCCTTCAGCAGCAGGTCGGCCTCGTGCGCCGGGTCGACGCCTGGAAGTGCCAGGCCGGTGATGGTCTCGATCGCCCGTACGCCGTGGATCGTCGGCAGGAAGGCGGCGACGTCGAGGCCCTGGCGGCGTGCCCAATCGCTCCACACCCGTTCCGCTGAGGCGATGGAATTGATGAGCGTGCCGTCCATATCGAAGAGGAAGGCCGCGAATTTTCTGCCTGAATACATGATTTTCCTTGAGTCCGGGGGAGCGCTTGTGGCGTTCCTGAACCTAACGTCTCGGCCACGGCAGGGGAAGACACGGGCCGGGCTTTTCGATCGGCCCAGGGAACCATGGCCAGTCTCTTCGCGTTTGAGCAAAACTGTTTTCCACGACGACCGAAGGGGGACTGCGATGCTGATCCGGCTCGGCTACGAAATCGCCATTGAATGCACCGAGGCCACCCCCGTGATTTCGTTGCTCGAAGTCCACAAGGACCGCCAGGCCGACATCAAGCGGCAGACGCGCGTGCTGACCTCGCCTTCGGTGCCAACCAAGCTCTACCACGATCTGCATGGCAATGCCTGCCGCCGCTTCACGGCGCCCGCCGGTGGTTTTCGTATCCTGTATGACGCGGTCGTCGAGGACAGCGGCGAAACGGACGAGGTCAACACGCTGGCCAGTGAAGTGCCGGTGGCGGACCTGCCCGACGAGGTGCTTTTCTATCTCCTGGGCAGCCGCTATTGCGAGACGGATCATCTGAGCGGCCTGGCCTGGCAGCTCTTCGGCCATCTTCCGCCCGGCTGGGCGCGCGTGCAGGCGATCGTCGACTATGTCCACAACCGGCTGTCGTTCGGCTATGGCTATGCACGGTCGACCCGCACCGCAGCGCAGGCGCATGAGGAGCGGGTCGGCGTCTGTCGCGACTTTGCCCATCTGGCGATCACGCTGTGCCGCTGCATGAACATTCCCGCGCGCTATGTGAACGGCTATCTCGGTGATATCGGCGTGCCGGTCGATCCGGCGCCGATGGATTTCTCGGCTTGGCTGGAAGTGTTCCTCGACGGCAAATGGTACACGTTCGATGCCCGCCACAACACGCCGAGGACCGGCCGCGTCGTCATCGCGCGCGGCCGTGACGCCACCGACGTGCCGCTGCTGCACAGCTTCGGCCCGCACCGGCTCAGCCTGTTCAAGGTGTGGACCTACGAACAGGAAGGCAATTTGTTCAACCCGCCCTATCACGGCATCGACAGGACCGTCAGCGCGCAGATGCTGGCCTAGAGCTTTTCGCAGCCGGATTCTGATCCGCTTCGAGACACTGCATCCTTCGAGCCTCTGTGCCGGATCGGGACCCGGATCGACATGCCGTCGATCATGGTAAGCGCTTCGTAAACGAAGTCGCTTTCTTGAATTTCCGTTTACCTATTGTTTACCTTACATCCTTCGCAACCCGAGCAAAAACAACAGCTTGATTGCCTGATCCCGGGCTGCGCGGAAGCGACCGCGCAATCCGGCCGGATTCCTGCATTGGCCTTTCCACGGCGACGAGGCCGAGGCGAGCGGAGGCTGTAGGATGCGGAATTACGGGGGTCTTGTTCACGCGGTCGGTGGGTTCGCCAGGGATCGCGGTGGAAATTTCGCAGTCCTGTTCGGCCTTGCTGCCTCGGTCTTGGCGCTGGGCGTTGGCTTTTCCGTCAACGTCTCTCAGCTGTACAATGCCAGATCGAGCCTGCAGGGCGTGGTCGATGCCGCCGTGACATCGACCGCACGCGACCTGACGACCGGCGCCATCAAGGAGGCCGATGCCAACAGATCGGTTCAGGCCTTTCTCGATGCCAACAGCACGGCGGGCATCCTGCAGGTCGACCAGATCGTGCTCGACAGACTGACGGTCAACAGTACCGCCAAGACGGTCCAAGCCGACGCCCATGTCGATGTCGCGCTGTATTTCCCGATTTTTGGCACGGGTGACATGAAACGCGTCACCGCTTCCACAACGGCGCTCTATTCGGACAAGGCCGTCGAAGTGGCGATGATGCTAGACATAACAGGATCGATGGCGAAGCGGGGCAAGGTCGACAAGATAGGCGATCTGAAAGCAGCTGCAAGAAACGCCGTTCAGACGATGCTCCAGAACCAGGATCCGAAGAACCCCCGCATCCGCGTCGCAATTGTGCCCTACGCATCTGGCGTGAACGCCGGCAAGCTGGCGGAAAACGTCTATGCCGAGAACCAAGGGAGCTCTGAGCTGCCACCGGTTGCCGGCAGTTCGCTTCTCGTCGCCAAGACGGGCAAAGATTTGCTGCCGTCCTTCAGCGACTACATCTCCATTGTTGGCGCGGCGATGCCACACCCCGATAATTGCACGACGGAGCGCAAGGACAAAAACGGCGATGCGGATTTGAGCGCCGACGGCCCAGATACGGTTCGCACGGACAGGACCGGCAAGAAATATTATGCCCTGGTCAACCGGGATGATCATCTCAGTGGTGGGGGAATGAACAGGTGCCCTGATGCGGAAGTGATCCCGCTGACCGCGGATTCCGATGCATTGCTTGATTCGATCGACGACTTCCAGGCCGATGGTTATACGGCCGGCGCGATCGCCATTCAGTGGACCTATTATATGCTGTCGCCGCAATGGCGCGCCGCGATCGAGAATGCCGGTCTCGGCAAAGGCGCCTCGGATGCCAATGCGAAGAAGATCGCCAAGGTTGCGATCCTGATGACCGATGGCCAGTTCAATACTGCCTTCGCCGGTGCGGGGGGCAGCTACAACAGCCAGGGCAACCTTGCGCGCGGCAACGCCGAAACGCTGTGCGGCAACATGAAGAATGACGGCATCGAGATTTTCACCATCGGCTTCGATCTGAACGACAAGGACATGTCGGCGACCGAGCGGGACCAGGCAAAGGCGGTGCTGAAGGACTGTTCGTCGAAGGACGTGTCCACCAACAGGCATTACTTCGAGGTATCCACCGGAGTAGAATTGAACGACGCCTTTCAGGAAATCATCCGCAACACCGAAAAGGTCGTCCTGACCCAGTAATCCGCAAAAAGGAAAAGGCCGCCGCTTCTTGCGAAGCCGGCGGCCTTCCGTGTTTCCGTCCGTGGCGCGGCCCTATGGCGGCGACCTCAAGAGGTCACCCGCCGCGCATCTCGCGCCTTAACGGGAAGACTGCTTCCCGAAAGTGCAATCCGCTGAGGCCACGTTCTGGAAAACGAAATCACTCGACATCGGATCACCTCCTTTCGATTTGTTGAACACACGGAGATGATGGGGTCTCATTTGGGAAATGGCAAGGTGCCACCCTCAAAAAGCCGGGTGTGTGTCTTTCCAGACAGGCTGACAAGACGGGCGGCTTGCAGTCCAGTGGCAAACAGACAACATTGGCGCTCTGGCTTCGGGGAGGAAGCATGGACGCCACCGACAAGGCCGCGCGAATTGTTCGAACGGTTGTTGAAACGCTGAAGCCGGGCTTTGCTGTCAAGCTGTGGACCGGCGAGCGCATTGGCCCCGCCACCGGCCCTGTGCTCACCGTCAACGACCCGGACATTGTCTGGCAGGTGGTCCGCCGTCCCGCCTTCTCGACGCTGATCGAGATGTGGATTTCCAAGGCGGTCGACATCGAAGACGGATCGCTGTTTGACTTCTATGCCCTGCCTTCGCAAGGCAAACTCAGGTCGAAACTCAAGACATTGCCGAAGCTGGCGATCCTGCGTGATCTGCCAGCCGTGCTGTTTTCAAGGAAACAGATGACGGCGCGGACCGATCTTTCGGGGCGCAATCCCTTCGTCAGCGGTTCGAGCCAGGAAGCGATCCAGCATCATTACGACATCTCGAATGCCTTCTATCGGCTCTTTCTCGACGAACGCATGGTCTACAGCTGCGGTTACTTCAAGGATTTCGCCAACAGCATCGATGAGGCGCAAATCGACAAGCTCGACCATATCTGCCGCAAGCTGCGGCTGAAGCCCGGCGAGAGGCTGCTCGACATAGGCTGCGGCTGGGGAGCGATGCTGATCCATGCCGCGAAGAACTACGGCGTCGTCGGCCACGGTGTCTCGTTGTCGGAAGCCCAGACGCAACTCGCCCGTGAGCGCATTCGCGCCGAGGGGCTGGAGGACAAGATCACGATCGAGGTAAAATCCTACGCCAAACTTACCGGTAGCTTCGACAAGATATCGTCGATCGGCATGTTCGAGCATCTGGGGCTCGCCAACCACGCCGCCTATTTCTCCACCGTCCATCGCCTGCTGAAGCCGGGCGGCGTCTATCTGCATCACGCCATCACCAGGCGCAGCAAGGGCGACATCAAGAAAACCCTGCGCAAGGGTCCGGAGTTCAAGGCGCTGATCAAATACATCTTCCCCGGCGGCGAACTCGACACGATCGGCATGACGCTCGGCAATCTCGAAGCCCACGGCTTCCTCGTCTACGATGTCGAGAACCTGCGCGAACACTATGCCCGCACCTGCAGGCTGTGGGCCGAGCGCCTGTATGCAAGGTTCGACGAGGCAATCGCCGAAGTGGGAGAAGCCAAGGCGCGGCTGTGGCTGCTTTACCTGACCGGCTGTTCGATCACCTTCGAACGTGCCTCGGCACAGATTTTCCAGACTGTCGTCACCAAACGCGCGCGTGGCCCGAGCGGGCTGCCGCCGACAAGGGCGGATCTGTACCAATGATCAGATGAAGCGCATCGTGTCGCCGACCTCGATGCTGGCCGGCCGATCGACCGTACAATAGACGCCGAGATTGTGCGCGTTGTGGCGGACCAGATTGCGCAGGATACCAGGATCATTGCCGAAGCCATCCTGGGCGATGATGGTGAAACCGCAGCGGCGGCAGGGTTCCGAGATGGTCAGCAACAGGTCGCCGATCGCCAGCTTGCGGCCGATCCATTCCGTCTCTGGAAACGACCCTTCGATTGCCGCCATGTCGACGACGATGTTGGGACGAAAACGGCGCGGATCGGGGGTCCCTTCCGGATGCAATGCCTTCAGGCGCGCCAGCGAAGCCGTGGTCAACAGATGGATCGGCGCCTTGCGGTAGCGCTCCGCGGTCAGCGGGCCGGAATAGTCAGGCGCGGCATTCTCCCGGCGAAACGGCCGGATCGAGGCCTCGAAGCCAAGATAGGCCGACACCGCGCTGTCGCTCTCGATACCCGGTGCAGCCAGCCAGTCGCCGTCCGGGATGGCGATCTCGAGTTCGCGGGCAGGCGACAGCCGGGTCCGGATGCGCGGCACCTTGTGCCATTTCGCGTCGCGATCCGGCCGGGCGATTTCATTGTCGGTGGCATCGACAAGGCCGAACAGGCGGTCGCCGTTGATGCTCTCGACGTCGACCGAGATTGTTTCCAGGCGCTCACCGGCAAGCGAACTCGCTGGATAGCGCCAGAGCTCACTGACAGTGCCCAGTGCGGCCTCGTCCTGCATCAAGCCTTCTTGTTCTGCCGGTTGGCGATCAGGTCGTAGACGACGGCCGGATCGGCCAGCGTCGAGGTGTCGCCAAGGGCTGAGAAATCGTCCTCGGCGATCTTGCGCAGGATGCGACGCATGATCTTGCCCGAGCGCGTCTTCGGCAGGCCGGGCGCGAACTGGATCTTGTCGGGCGAAGCGATGGCGCCGATCTCCTTGCGGACATGAGCGACGAGTTCCTTGCGCAACTCCTCGCTCGGCTGCTCGCCGCCCATCAGCGTGACGTAGCAGTAGATGCCCTGGCCCTTGATGTCGTGCGGATAGCCGACGACGGCGGCTTCCGAAACCTTGTCGTGGCTGACCAGTGCGGATTCGACTTCGGCCGTGCCCATGCGATGGCCGGAGACGTTGATGACGTCGTCGACGCGGCCGGTGATCCAGTAGTAGCCGTCGGCGTCGCGGCGGCAGCCATCGCCGGTGAAGTACTTGCCCTTGTAGGTCGAGAAATAGGTCTGGATGAAGCGATCATGATCGCCATAGACGGTGCGCATCTGGCCGGGCCAGGAATCGGTGATGCACAGATTGCCGTCGGCAGCACCTTCCAGCACCTTGCCCTCGCCGTCGACCAGCTGCGGCTTGACGCCGAAGAACGGCCGCGTCGCCGAGCCTGCCTTGAGGTCGGTGGCGCCGGGCAGTGGCGTGATCAGGATGCCGCCGGTCTCGGTCTGCCACCAGGTGTCGACGATCGGCACCTTGCCGTTGCCGACGATGTTGAAATACCACTCCCAGGCTTCCGGATTGATCGGCTCGCCAACCGAACCCAGCACGCGCAGCGACTTGCGCGACGTCTTGGTGACATGCGCATCGCCGGCGCCCATCAGCGCCCGCAGCGCCGTCGGGGCGGTGTAGAAGATGTTGACCTTGTGCTTGTCGATGACGTCCCAGAAGCGCGACTGCGACGGATAGTTCGGCACGCCTTCGAACATCAGCGTGGTGGCGCCGTTGGCGAGCGGGCCGTAGACGATGTAGCTGTGGCCGGTGACCCAGCCGACATCGGCGGTGCACCAATAGATGTCGCCGTCATGGTAGTCGAAGACATATTGGTGCGTCATCGAGACGTAGACGAGGTAGCCGGCGGTGGTGTGCAGCACACCCTTCGGCTTGCCGGTCGAGCCGGAGGTGTAGAGGATGAACAGCGGATCCTCGGCCTTCATCTTCTCCGGCTTGCATTCGGCCTTCACCGTCGCGATCTCGTCGTGATACCAGACGTCGCGCCCCGGCGCCCAGCCGACCTTGCCGCCGGTGCGGCGCACGACGACAACGTTCTTGACCATGACGAAATTCTTGGCGGCGATGTCGATCGCCTTGTCGGTGTTCTCCTTAAGCGGAATGGCCTTGCCGCCGCGCAGGCCTTCGTCGGCAGTGATGACGAAGGTCGATTCGCAATCGACGATGCGGCCGGCCAGCGCATCCGGCGAAAAGCCGCCGAAGACGATCGAGTGGATGGCGCCGATGCGCGTGCAGGCCAGCATCGCATAGGCCGCTTCCGGGATCATCGGCATGTAGATGGTGACGCGGTCACCCTTCTTGACGCCGTGCTTCTTCATCACGTTGGCGAGCCGGCAGACATGCTCGTAGAGCTCGTTGTAGGTGATCTTCTTGTCGTCGTAGGGATTGTCGCCTTCCCAGATGATGGCGGTCTGGTTGCCGCGCTTCTTCAGGTGCCGGTCGATGCAGTTATAAGAGACGTTGGTGAGCCCGTCCTCGAACCATTTGATCGAGACCTTGCCGTCGAAGGAGGTGTTCTTGACCTTGCTGTAGGGCTTGAACCAGTCGATGCGCTTGCCGTGCTTGCCCCAGAACTTGTCCGGTGACTTGACGCTGTCGGCATACCATTTCAGGTAGGTGTCATTATCGATCAGCGCGTTTTTCTTCCACGCCGGCTGGACGCGATGGACATGAACGTCGGACATTTCTTCACTTCCTCCCAAACCAATCCGCCGGCTTGAAACGCCGGCGGGATCGCGACAAAGCTGCCGCGAATTCGCGGCATTATTACCAGTTCGCCCGTCATCGCAATATTAGACGTTGGATTCGCGCGGCGGGATGCCGCAGGCAATTTGCCTGCCGCTGTCAGCACTCGGGTGGGCTCGCTGCTAACCGCATGTTTTCGCGCGGAAAACTCGTTCTCGATCAGGAAAAATCAATAGACAGTTAAGCAACGGCGCGCACACTCTGACGTTGGGAGGAAAGGAGACTCAACCAGGGACCGCCCAAGGGGACTGCCATGCGCGACCATTCCGAAATGGACCTGATGCTCAAAGGCTATGGCCTGACCACGGCCAAGATTCTTTATCATTTCCCCGACCATCCGCATCTGCTGCAGAGCTTCATCTGGCAGGACTATGATCTGGCGCCGAAGTTTCCGGTGCTGATCAAGTTCATCGAATTCTGGAAGGCCAAGCTGGACGGGCCGCTGCATTCGATCAGCTACACGCACCAGAAGCTGATCGCGCCGAATGAATGGCGCAAGGTGGACGGCGAGTTCGTGCTTCACTGAACGGCGGCCGCAGACGGTCTGTTTCCATTCTGGTCCCGCGACAGCAGCGCCGCTGTCGGCTATCCTACGCAGGTGGCGCGGCAAGGCAGAGTGCCCAAGGCGCGTCCGCGATCGGGAGAACGGACATGACCGCGTTCGACTATGCCGCGCTGCTGCTTCGTGTCAGCGTCGGCGGCCTGTTTCTTGCCCATGCCTATCTGAAGTACTTCGTCTTCACGCCCAAGGGCACAACCGATTATTTCCAGTCGCTCGGCGTACCCGGCTATTTCGGCTTGATCGCCATCGCAGCCGAAACGGCCGGCGGTCTTGGTCTGATCTTCGGCGTCGCCACGCGGCTGGCGGCCATTCTGCTCATTCCCCTGATGCTGGGCACGATCGTGCTCGTCCACGGCAAAAATGGTTTCTGGTTCACCAATGCGGGCGGTGGCTGGGAGTATCCGGCGCTGTGGATCGTCTGCCTGATCATCATTGCCCTGATCGGCAGCGGCCAGGCAGCGCTTTGGCCAATCTGGGGGTAGGCTATCAGGCCGCGCAACGCGCGGCCTGAGCAAAAAATATCATACCGCCGGCGGGTTGAGCCGGGCGAAACCTTCCTGGCGGCGATAGGGGAAATACGGGTAGGGGGCCGTGACTTCGCTTGCCGCGTCGAGTGTCCTGATCTGCTCCGGCGTCAACGTCCAGCCGACGGCGCCGAGATTCTGGCGCAGCTGTTCCTCGTTGCGGGCGCCGATGATGACCGACGACACGGTCGGGCGCTGGAGCAGCCAGTTGATGGCGATCTGCGGCACGGTCTTGCCGGTTTCCTGCGCCACCGCGTCGAGGGCATCCATTACCCGGTAGAGATGCTCGTCCTCGACCGGCGGCCCGAAGCTCGCTGTGTCGTGCAGCCGGCTCTTTTCCGGCAAAGGCTGGCCACGGCGGATCTTGCCGGTCAGGCGGCCCCAGCCGAGCGGGCTCCACACCAGCGCGCCGACGCCCTGGTCGAGGCCGAGCGGCATCAGCTCCCATTCATAGTCGCGGCCGACCAGCGAATAGTAGACCTGATGCGCTACGTAGCGGGGGTAGCCGTGCTTGTCAGCCTCGGCCAGCGACTTCATCACTTGCCAGCCGGAGAAATTGGAGACGCCGACATAGCGCAGCTTGCCCGAGCGCACGAGCTGGTCCAGCGTCGACAGCACCTCCTCGATCGGCGTGCCGGCATCGAAGGCGTGCAGCTGCAGAAGGTCGATGTAGTCGGTGCCGAGGCGCCTCAGCGCATCATCCACGGATCTGATCAGCCGCGCACGCGACGAGCCGTAATCGGCCGGCCCATCGCCCATCGGCAGCGAGGTCTTGGTCGAGATCAACACGGCATCGCGGCGACCCTTTATCGCTTCGCCAAGCACCTCTTCCGAGGCGCCGTTCGAATAGACGTCGGCGGTGTCGAACAGGTTGACGCCGGCCTCCAGGCAGATGTCGATCAGCCGCCGCGCCTCGCTGGCGTCGCTGTTGCCCCAGGCGCCGAACAGCGGGCCGGAACCGCCAAAAGTTCCCGCGCCGAATGAGAGTGCGGGCACTTTCAGGCCCGATGCACCGAGACGTCGATAGTCCATCTTTTTACTCCTGATGGTGTGGAATGAAGGTGTCGAAAGTGGGTTTGCCGAGGACGGTCACGACCGGATGGAGGCAGGCTCGCCGAGCGTGTCGGTGCGATCGAGACGCAGCGCCAGTCCCGCCACGGCGAGTGCGGCGAGCGGCAGCAGGGCGGCGACCCAGGTGAGGGACCCCAGACCAAGCCCATGGGCAATCACCGCGCCACCAAGCCAGGCGCCTGCCGCATTGCCGAGATTGAAGGCGGCGATGTTGAAGGATGAGGCGAGGCTCTGACCGGCACCTTGCGCCTTGTCCAATACCCACATCTGCAGCGGCGCCACGGTGGCGAAGGCAGCAGCGCCGAGCAGTCCGACATAGATGACGGCCATCACCTGGCTGTGGATGGCGAAGGTCATGGTTGCGAGCACCAGGGCCAGCACCACGAGACTGCCCAGCACGGCCGGCACCAGCCAGCGGTCGGCGACCTTGCCGCCAAGCAAATTGCCAGCGATGAGACCGCCGCCGAAGACGAGCAGAATCGGCGATACGGCCACTTCTTTGAAGCCGCTGATCTCGGTCAGCAACGGCGCGATATAAGTGAAGACGGCGAAGACACCGGCATAGCCGAGCACGGTGGTGGCAAGACCGAGCAGGACGGGCGTGCGGCGCAAAACGGCGAGATCGGCGCGAAGGTCGCTCTTTTCGGGCGCCGTCTGGCTGCGTGGCACCAGAGCCAGGATGACGGCGAAGGCCGCCAGGCCGACCAATGTCACCGCCCAGAAGGTCGCCCGCCAGCCAAAAGCCTGGCCGAGCCAGGTGCCGAAGGGCACGCCGAGGATGTTGGCGATGGTCAGCCCGGTGAACATCAGTGCGATCGCCGAGGCCTTCTTGTTGGGCGCCACCAGCCCTGTGGCGACGACAGAGCCGACGCCGAAGAAGGTGCCGTGGGCAAAGGCAGTGATGATGCGGGCGCCCATCAGCGTCCAGTAGTCGGGTGCCAGCGCACAGGCGAGATTGCCAAGCGTGAAGATCGCCATCAGCGCAAGGAGCACGGTCTTTCGTGGCCAGTCGCCGGTGGCGATGGTCAGCAGGGGCGCGCCGATGACGACGCCAAGCGCATAACCAGAAATGAGTTGGCCGGCGGCCGAGATCGAAACGCCGAGATCCTTGCTGACATCGAGCAGCAGACCCATGATGACGAATTCGGTGACGCCAATGCCGAAGGCACCGGCGGCGAGGGCGTAGAGAGCAAGAGGCATGGCTGTTTCCACTTCGATGACGAAGAGCGCCGTCCCGCGCCCCGACCCGAAAGATCGTGTTGCCCTGCATTGTGAACCAGACTTGCCTTGGGCACATTTTCTGTGAAATAGATTCACAAATGGCTAGGTCCGACATCAATCGCTCCGGCGAGATCGAAGTGTTCGTGCGGGTCGTCGAGGAAGGCAGTTTTTCCTCCGCGGCACGCGCGTTGCGCATGACGCCGTCGGCGGTGAGCAAGCTGATCGCGCGGCTGGAGGCCAGGCTTGGCGCGCGGCTGGTCAGCCGTTCGACGCGAAAACTACAACTGACGCCGGAAGGCACGGCGTTCTACGACAGCGGCCTGCGCATCCTCGCCGACATGGCGGCGGCCGAGCAGGAGGCAGCGGCGGGTGCGGCGCCACGCGGACGGCTGCGCGTCAACACCTACGTGCCCTTCGGGGTGCACCGGCTGATCCCGCTTCTGCCGCGCTTCCTCGAACGCTACCCCGAGATTTCAGTTGATCTGGTGCTGACCGACAGCGTCATCGACCTGATGGCGGAACGCGCCGACGTCGCCATCCGTGCAGGGCCGCTCAGCGAATCGCGGCTGGTGGCGCGCAAGCTCGGGCAAAGCCCGGTGGTGGTCGTTGCGGCACCTTCTTACCTCGAGACGCATGGCATGCCGCTGACGCCAGCCGATCTCGACAGACACAACCGGATGGGCTTCGGTTTCGTGCGGCATGTCGATGGCTGGCCGTTCCTCGACGCGGCCGGCAACCCCATCATGGTTCCGATCACCGGCAACACTCTGGTCAGCGATGGCGAGGCGATGCGGCTGATGGCGCTGGCGGGCGCGGGCATCGCCCGGCTGGCCCGTTGGCATGTTGCGTCCGATATCGCCGCCGGCCGGCTGGTGTCGCTGCTGGAGGCATTCAATCCCGGCGACGAGGAGCCCACCCACGCCGTCTATGTCGGCCAGGGCCGGCATCTGCCGGCGCGAGTGCGCGCCTTTCTCGATTTTCTGGGGGAGAGCGTCCGGCTGACCTGACATCTCGGGAGCCACGGGCTCCCGAGATGTCAGGTGGGCTGCGCTATGCTTTCGGCGTGAACGGCGCCGGGCGCCGGCCCGCTGCCTGACGCTCCAGCATCCAGCCGGGATATTCGGACGGCAGGGCGCTGACCTCGTCGAGGCGAACCAGATCGTCGGTGTCGAGCTTCAGTTGGGTCGCGGCAAGGTTCTGCTCCAGCTGCTCCATGCGGCTGGCGCCGATGATGACGCTCATCACGAAGGGCTTGGCCAGGACATAGCCGAGCGCCACCGTGGCGACGCTCACATCATGCTTTTTGGCGATTTCGCGCATGACGGCAACAGCCGCCCAGGCGCGATCCTCATTGACCGGCGGGAAGTTGAAGCTGGCGCGGCGACCTTCGCCATTGCCCGGTGCGCCAGGGCCGTATTTGCCGGACAGCAGGCCGCCGGCCATCGGCGACCACACCATCAGGCCGAGCTTCTCCTCGTTGAGCAGAGGCACGATCTCGCGCTCGAGATCGCGGCCAGCGATGGAATAATAGGACTGGACGGTCTCGAAACGGGCGAAGCCCTTGCGCTCGGCGATGCCGAGCGCCTTGGCGATGCGCCAGGCCGCCCAGTTGGAGACGCCGACATAGCGGACCTTGCCGCTGGCAACCAGATCGTCCAGTGCCCGCAGCGTCTCGTCGATCGGCGTCACGGTGTCGGTGCCGTGCAGCTGATAGAGATCGATATGGTCGAGCTGCAGCCGCTCGAGGCTGGCATCGACCGAATCCATGATGTGGCCGCGTGACGAGCCGCGCTGGTTGGGGCCTTCGCCCATGGCGCCATGCGCCTTGGTGGCGATGACCACATTCTGCCTGTTGACGCCGAGATCCCTGAGCGACTGGCCGAGCAGCCGTTCGGATTCGCCGAAGGAGTAGACGTCGGCCGTATCGAAGAAATTGACGCCCGCGGCGAGCGAATAGGCAACAATCTCGTTGACGCCCTTCTGGTCGAGGCTGGCGATCAGGCCCCATTGGGCATTCTGGCCGGCGGCGCCGAAGGTCATGGTGCCGAGGCACAGTTCGGAGACGAACATCCCCGTATTTCCAAGCTGGTTGTAACGCATGGTGGAGGCTCCAGAGAGTTTGTGATGGCACAAAGCAAATAGGAACGGTACGTTTCGTTTCCAGTCTTGGAGCAACGAGCCCGCCGAGTTGGCCTAAAGGCCGTTGCCTCTCAGCGGCTGCCGAAGATCGCCGACCCAACCCGAACGCTGGTGGCGCCGAAGGCGATTGCGGTCTCGTAGTCGCCGGACATGCCCATCGACAGTCTGGCGACGCCGGCCTCATGCCCAAGCTTTTCCAGCAAGGCGAAATGGGGCCCGGGGTTCTCGTCGGCCGGCGGGATGCACATCAGGCCTTCGATGGCGAGGCCATGCACATCGCGGCAGCGGGCGACGAAAGCCACCGCCTCGCGTGGCTCGATGCCGGCTTTCTGCGGTTCGGAGCCGGTGTTGACCTGGACATAGAGTCTTGGTGCCCGGCCCTGCCTGGCGATTTCCTTGGCGAGTTCGGCGGCGATCTTCTCGCGATCGACCGTTTCGATGACGTCGAACAGCGCCACCGCCTCTTTCGCCTTGTTGGATTGCAGCGGGCCGATCAGATGCAGTTCGATATCCGGAAATGCGTCCTTCAGATCAGGCCATTTGCCTTGCGCTTCCTGCACGCGATTCTCGCCAAAGATGCGCTGGCCGGCCTCGATGACCGGGTCTATGTCGGCGGCGTCAAAGGTCTTGGAAACCGCGACCAGCGTCACCGCGCCGGCATCCCGCCCGGCCTCCTGCTCCGCTACGGCGATCTTCGCCTTGACCGCGAAAAACTGCTGAACGACATCGCCCATATGCAAATCCTGCTGTTTTGACCGGCGTTTTTGTCAGACGCGATACCCATATGGTTGACGGGTTTGCCAAACCATGGTGAACACCCGGACCACATTCCCTGAACTGCCGAGCCGTCGCCCGCAGTTCGCGCATGCTTTTAAGTGAAAAACGTCCCATGGCAACCGAACGATACAATCCACGCGCGTCAGAGCCCAAATGGCAGAAGGCCTGGGACGCCAAGAAGCTGTTCGAGGCGCATAATGACGATCCGCGCCCGAAATACTACGTGCTGGAGATGTTCCCCTATCCGTCGGGGCGCATCCATATCGGCCACACCCGCAACTACACGATGGGCGACGTGGTGGCGCGCTACAAGCGGGCCAAGGGTTTCAACGTGCTGCACCCGATGGGCTGGGACGCATTCGGCATGCCGGCCGAAAACGCGGCGATGCAGAACAAGGTCCACCCCAAGGAATGGACCTACCAGAATATCGCCACCATGCGCGAGCAGCTCAAGGTCATGGGCCTGTCGCTGGACTGGGCGCGCGAATTCGCCACCTGCGACGTCGACTACTATCACCGCCAGCAGATGCTGTTCCTCGATTTCGTCGAGAAGGGGTTGGTGACGCGCAAATCCTCCAAGGTCAACTGGGACCCGGAGGACATGACGGTGCTTGCCAACGAGCAGGTCATCGACGGGCGCGGCTGGCGCTCGGGCGCGCTGGTCGAACAGCGCGAACTGACGCAGTGGTTCTTCAAGATCACCGACTTTGCGCAGGACTTGCTGGATTCGCTCGACGGGCTCGACGAATGGCCGGAAAAAGTGAAGCTGATGCAGCAGAACTGGATCGGCCGCTCGGAAGGCCTGCTGATCCGCTGGCCTCTGGCCACCGCCTCCGGCGGCGAGCATGAGCTGGAAGTCTATACGACAAGGCCCGACACCATTTTCGGCGCTTCCTTCATGGC
>NZ_RZRQ01000370.1:0-5389 GCF_003997785.1 Mesorhizobium sp. M7D.F.Ca.US.004.01.2.1
GGCGACGTGCGGCGCGGCCAGTCGCTGGTCGTCTGGGCGATCCGCGAGGGCCGCCAGGCGGCGCGCGCCATCGATGAGGCGCTGATGGGATCGAGCGTGCTGCCGCGCTGAGTCCGTCTCGAGACCCTACTTGTGCGGCCACCTGAAGGCGCTTTCCGCCCTTCCGCTGCCCCGGGCAGCTTACGGACTGATCGCCGTGGTCGTTTCGGTTGTGGCCCCGGCCGCAGGCTGCCGCCTTGGCGGCCAAGAAAAATCGTCGGCGCGGCCGGGCGCAGCAGCGGGCGCCTTGCCCTCGACGACGAATTTTTCACCGGGCCCGTCCGGCTTGGCCGGCGCTGCGGCACCGAGAAGTTCCGAACCGCCGTCGAGTGCCGGTGATTGCGAGTCGGCGTCGGTAGCCGGGTCGGCGGCCTCAGTCTTTTCCTTCGAGGGTGGACTACGTTACTGGCCAGTACCGGCAACGCATCGAAGGAACTTTACAATCATAAAGGTACGTCACTGGTCTCGCGGCTCACCTATGACGATCTAGACGCGCATTCGAGTCCACAATCCGACTGGCATTTTCGTAAAGGCCTCCTCGGTGCGGGCGGCATCAGGGAGGATTTTCTCATGACGAGGACTTCTTACGGAAATGGGGGGCTACTCAAACACATTCAGTGATCAGCGCGGGGGCGGCGTCAGCTATTTCACCGCCGATCTTGGATATAATTTCTTGAACTCACCGCGCTACCGCATCGGTGCTTTTGTTGGCAACAATTTCTGGCACGAGAGCTACGATGCTTTCGGTTGCACGCAGCAGGCGACCAACTGGGGAACCTGTGTGCCAACCGTCCCACCTACGTCAACCTCTCAGCCAGGACAACGATTGGCATTCGCTGCGACTCGGCTTGGCCGGGCAGACGCAACTCACCGAGCGACTCAGCCTTTCTGGTGACGTGGCGTTCCTCTTCACGCGGCTCGACGGCAAAGAGCAGCACCACATGCGCCCAAGATCAAGCTAATTCCCGAAGACGGCGATGGGCATGGCGTCCAGCTCGAGGCGGTGTTGCGGCCGTGGCGAATAACGGCACCGCTCATTTCGAAGAGGCAATGGGCGGTCGTGGTTCCCCGCAGGCCGACGATTGGAAGGCAAAGCGCTACGGCGTTTTCGTGCAGGCTAGCATCAAGTTCAACTGAGAGAGCAAGAACCGAGGAGAGCGGCGATGCCACTCCAGCTCATTACGATCATTGGATCAACAGAAGGAAGTTTTCCGAAGAGTTTTGCAAGCGTGCGCAAAGTCGCCAGACAAAGTTCTCTCGGTCCATAGTGTACGTGCCGTCACGCCCGTTCTCGACATGGTTGAATGATACGTCCCGCGCGATCGATCAAAGTCGTTTTTCATTGGTTTTCCGGAAATCGCGGGGAGCACAGCGTGCTGTGACCCTCGCCTGCTGGTTTTCTGTCAACGCGCAGATGAGGGAGAATGAGCGTACAGCAAAAATCATCAGTGCTGTCGCTTTCGCCAAAGCCCGCCGCAGCTAAACGGGGTCCCACGCCCGGTAGCGCCCCCTGCCGGTCACCTCACGGATGCCGAGTTCGGCACCAGCCCGAGCGCAGCGCGCTGGCTAATTTTCAGCTCGGCCGCGACCAGACCTGCCGACACCAGCGGCCGCGCCAGCACCAGCTCGATCAGCGCCGGCAGGCTCGAGTTTTTGCGCCGGTTCCTGAGCCGGCGCTCCATCTGGCTTTTGGCCAGCGCCTGGATGATTGCAAGGCTGAAACAGTCGATGGAACGCCCCTCCAGCGAAGCCGAACCGGACGAGGCGCGCGCGCCAGGTCCTTCGGCTGCCATCGGCACGCTGGGTTTAAGTGCTTGGGGTGACACGGCGTGATCTCCGCCGTTGGCGGGAACAGGGCAGTGCAATAGTACTGCCCTGTTCCTTTTGATCAGAGGCCAGTGCGGATTTCTTCGGCAAGCGCCCTCAACGTCGTCTCGACGTCATCGCCGTTTACCATCTTCTGCATCGCCACGGCCCATGCGTTCATGGCTTCGCCGAAGCCGACACGCGGTGTGAAAGCCAGCGCGGCTTGGTCCTGTATCTTTTTGAAGCTGTCAACGAAGTTGTTGAACTCGGGCTGCGAAGCGTACTTAGTCCAGGTGTCGTCTGCCAGGTCGACGTGCGCGGCGGATTGACGAGCTGGCCAGCAAGGGCACCCTTGAGCGCCACCTGCTTGGAGGTGGCCCACGGGATGAACAGCCAGGCCGTGCCCTTCTTTTCGGAAGCCGCGTTCATGGCGAGAGCCCAGATCCAGATGTCAGACTCCAAGCTCGTGGCGCTCGGTGCGTGCAGCGGCGGAGCGAAGGCGATCTTGCCGGATGCCGGCTTCCCCGCAACATCGTTCCAGAAGCCGAACATATTTGAGTCGATCGTCATCGCGCTGCGGCCGGACGCGAAGGAAGGAGCCGCGCACTTCTTGATCATGTCCACGTAATGTAGTCGTATCCAGCATCGGTAAGCTTCCAATCGCTCAGGTATTTGTCCAGCGGCTCCAGGGCGCCACTCGGAGCGAGGTCCTACGCGGGCTGAATGCCAGTGCCGAACACATCCCATGCTGGCGACTTCGTCGTCAGTTGGATCGTCATCTTGTTCCAGTAAGAATCGTCTGGGTAGAGTTCCGGCGTGACCTTGATGCCGGGTCAGCTTCTCGAACTCCGGAAATTGCGCAGCGAGAGCATCCGCATAGGGGTGGATGTCGTAGGCCCAAGTTATGCTGGTCCCTTCGAATTGACGCCAGTTCACGGTGTCGGCAGCGGCCGAATTAGTGAGCGATGCCGAGACGGCAAAAAACGCCAAGTCAAAAGCAAGCTGTTTGCGAAGCGACGCGCACCTGTAACGAGTACGGGGAATGAGCGACCCATGTAATCCTCCCTGGGGCATTTTGCCAATTTTTGGGTCCACTCCTCCATCCCGAGTTCGCTCATAGCCACAATAAGCGGTTTCCAACGAGCTCGCTCTGAATGCACCAGGCCAACTGGGTAAAAACGGGTAACCGGCACTAAAAGGCGTTGTAGTATCGCCACCAGAAATACTGCTCCGTGGTGCTGGCCTTTGCCTGGGGGCGCAACACGGCAACTACCCGCTCAAAACGGTTGGTCCTCTACCTCTTATTCACCGTCGCTTTCCTCGCGGCCTAACCCGGCCGGAATATCCGTTGCCAGAAAAAGGCCTCGCGGCCGGTTCGAGGCTCATCCCTCCTCCGAAGCAGCACGCTCAAGTATCGTCACAAGCCCCGAGCGCTTCGCGTTCGGCGATGTCCAAATTCCGACAATGTCGGATACAGTCAGATCTACTGGATTGCGTTTGAATGGTTTTCTCATTTGGCACAGTACATGCGGGTCATCCGCAAAACACGTGACCGACCAACAAGAGTTCGCATGATCACCTTACCACAACATACAGCCGCCGCGGAACAATCACTTGGCCCCTGATCGCCCACCCCGGCACCACAACCGGAGTCATCGATGTTCTGACAGGCTGCCCAAGGATACCTGCTGCAACAGGGCTTGCCCTGGTGACGACCACTCCGGCTCCGCCGGTTACCGACGAGGGCAAAGTGACGGATTTCCTGCTTTTCAACGGCATGGAGGTGGCTGTCATTCCCGACCACCGCGCCGGTCGTCACCCATATGGTCTGGTGCAGGATCGGCAGCGCGGAATGAGCCGCCGGGGATATCTGCATGTCTTCGAGCATCTGATGCTCAAGGCGCCTCATGACGAGCACGGCTCCGTCGCCTGGAGAGATTGAACCCAAAGGGAGATTCAGATGTCTGAAGCGAATCAGGAAAAGTTGGACGCATTCTTGGGGAAAATGGTCGGCGATCTCGGTGCGATCGCAACGGGCGCGGGAGTCCTGCTGGGGGACAGACTCGGCCTGTTCAAGGCATTGCGCGAAGGCGGCAAGATGACGGCCGCCGAACTTTCGACACGCACCGGCACCCAGGAACGCCTCGTAAGGGAATGGCTTTCCGGGCAGGCGGCGGCGGGTTACGTCGACTACGATGAAGCGAGCGACAAATTCTATCTCAACGCCGAGCAAGAGCTGGTGTTCGCTGATGAAGACAGCCCGGCCTTCATGGCAGGCGCATTCGAGTTCCTGTCCGCGCTGTGGCTCGATGAAGAAAAGGTGAGGCAGGCATTCCAGTCCGGCAAGGGCGTCGGGTGGCACGATCATAGCGCGTGTCTGTTTCGCGGTACGGAACGGTTCTTCCGTCCAGGCTACAATGCCAATCTGATCGACTCCTGGCTGCCGGCCTTGGAGGGCGTCGTCGAGAAGCTCGAACGCGGCGTGGACGTCGCGGATGTTGGATGCGGTCATGGTGCATCGACCGTGCTCATGGCACAGGCCTTCCCCAATTCGCGCTTCGTCGGCTTCGACTATCATGCCCCTTCGATTGAGCGCGCCCGCAAGGCGGCCGAGGTAGCCGGCGTCGGCGTTAACACGCGGTTCGACGTGGCGGCCGCCAAGAGCTATCCCGGAACCTATGACCTCGTCACATTCTTCGATTGCCTTCACGACATGGGCGACCCGACGGGCGCCGCCACCCATGTCCACGGATCGCTCAAGCCGGACGGCACGTGGATGATCGTCGAGCCGTTCGCGCATGATCATCTGGCGGCGAACCTCAATCCCGTCGGCCGCGTTTACTATGCCGCTTCCACTTTCGTGTGCACGCCCGCATCCGTGTCGCAGGAAGTCGGGCTCGCGCTTGGAGCCCAGGCCGGTGAGGCGAGGCTGCGCAAGGTTGTGACCGGCGGCGGCTTCAAGCGATTGCGTCGCGCCGCGGAGACACCGTTCAACATGGTGCTGGAGGCCCGCCCTTAGCGTGGCCGTCGCCAGAAATTGCAGCTCATCGCATTTGATGAAGATCACCGCCAAAAATCCGGACGCATCGGGCACATTTTCAAGGCGTCTGGGTTCACGCAGAGGTCGCTGCCGAGTTGTGTGCCAAGAGTCCCATACGTTGCGGCTCAGAAAGGACCCCACGCACGGCGACGAACATGCCCATAGCGATGGCCGCTATAATCACATATGTCCACCATGGCGCGTTCACAAAGCTGGTAAGCCACGTCGCACCGAACGCGCTTACGACAAAAACGAGAGCCTCGATAAAAAGACTGAGCCTGTACACATTCAGTCGTCTCATCCTCATACCACCCATCCAAAGACTGAGCTTGTTGCGCTACTGCGACAGAGCCTAACATATTGGAGAGTGCTCACTAGTCGACCGTGAACAATCCGAGCCCTAAGCGGCGACCGGCTTCGGCCGGATTTGAAGCAGGGCAATCAAGAGCGACAAAAACCCCTTCAGCCACCTGAGCAGGAGGGAGAAGTTGTAGCCGGCGGCGG